>JAKCAB010000236.1 GCA_021839785.1 bacterium
ATCCGGAACGACGCGCAGGAAGCGGTCGCGGGCGAGATCGGCCAGAGGCGATACTGCCTTCGGATTGCGCAAAAGGCTCTTGGGGGTCATCACGACCAGTGGCTTGCGCCATTTGCGCAAGACCTGTCGGCGCAGCAAGTGGAAGAACTGGGCGGGCGTGCTGGGGTTGGCCACCTGGATGTTGTCCTCGGCCGCCAGCGCGAGGAAACGTTCCAACCGCGCGCTCGAGTGTTCCGGTCCCGCGCCTTCAAAACCGTGCGGGAGCAACATCGCCAGCCCGCTCAACCGCCGCCACTTGTCTTCGCCGCTCACGATGAACTGGTCGATGATCACCTGGGCCACGTTCGCGAAATCGCCGAACTGCGCTTCCCAGAGGACGAGGCCCTCGGGGGTGTCCAGGCTGTAACCGTACTCGAAACCGAGCACGCCGACCTCGGACAGCGGACTGTTGATGATGTCCACCGGCCCCTGGCCAGCGCCCAAATGCTGGAGCGGGCAGTGCTTCTTGCCGGTTTCGTAATCGTGCAAAACCGCGTGCCGGTGGCTGAACGTGCCGCGTTCGCAATCCTGGCCGGAAAGCCGCAGGCGGTGGCCGGCGCTCGCCAGGCTGGCAAAGGCCGCGGCTTCGGCGGCAGCCCAGTCCAGCGGGTGTTGTCCTTCCGCCATTTCGCGGCGGTGTTCGAGCACTCGGCGCAGCTTGGGGTGCGGTTGAAAATCGGGCGGCAACGCGGTGACTTTGCGGAGCAGCTCCGTCAACGCCGCCGCCGGCAAACCAGTTACCGGATCGTCGTCGGACGAGCCTGGGCCGCCCTGGTAACCTTGCCAGATGCCGGAGAGGCTGCTGGGCGGGAGACCGCAAAAGCTGCCGCGCGCCTCGCTGAGGTGCTGTTCCAGCCAGTCGTAGCGCTTGCGTGCGATTTCGTCCGCCTCCGCGCGTGTGATGCCGCCGAGTTGGAGCAGCCGCTCCAGGTAGGCTTCGCGGACGGATTTCCGCTGTTCGATCAACCGGTAAAGCGTGGGCTGGGTGAACGAGGGTTCGTCGCCCTCGTTGTGACCGAGGCGCCGGTAACAGTACATGTCGATCACCACGTCCAGCTTGTACTGCTGGCGGAAATCCATCGCCAGTGCGATGCACCGCGCCACCGCCTCGGGATCCTCCCCGTTCACATGAAAGATTGGCGCCGGCAACATCCGCGCGACGCTGGTGGCGTACAGGGTGGACCGGCCTTCGCTGGGCGGCGTGGTGAATCCGATCTGGTTGTTGACGACGATGTGGATCGTGCCGCCGGTGCGGTAGCCGGGCAGGCGGCTCAGGTTGAGCGTTTCCTGGACGACGCCTTCGCCGATGAACGCCGCGTCGCCGTGGACCAGCAACGTCATCACTTGGGAGCGGTCGGTGTCGCGCGCGCGGTCTTGTTTGGCGCGAACGCGGCCCAGCGCGACCGGATTCACGAATTCGAGGTGGCTCGGGTTGAAACACAGCGAGAGATGCACGCGCCGACCGGCGGCGGTCAGGTAATCGCTGCTGTACCCCATGTGGTATTTAACGTCGCCGCCGCCCAAATAGAGGTCCGGATCTTTGTCCTCGAACTCGCGGAAAATCTCGCGCGGACTCTTACCGATGATGTTGGCCAGCACGTTCAACCGGCCCCGGTGGGCCATGCCCAGCACGATCTCGTGCACGCCCAGTTCACTGGCCTTCTCGATGGCGAGGTCGAGCAGCGGAATCAGGCTTTCGCCGCCTTCGAGGGAGAAGCTTTTCGCCCCGACGAATTTCTTGCGAATGAACTGCTCGAACACGATCGCGTCCGTCAGCCGGGTGAGGATGCGGAGTTGGGTGTCGCGGCTTAGTTCGGCGCGGAAAGGCATGCTCTCGAACCGCGCCTGCAGCCAATGGCGGATGCGCAGGTCGTCGATGTGCATGTATTGCGCGCCGATGGCTCCGCAATAAATCGTGCGCAGGCGTTGGAGGATTTCGCGCAAAGCCAACCGGCCGTCCGCGCGCAGCGTCTCGACGTAGAATTCGCGGTTCATGTCGCCGCCGCTGAAGCCGTAATACTGCGGGTCCAACTGCGGCACGTAGGGCGAGAAGTCGCTCAGCGGATCCACCTTCGCCACGATGTGGCCGCGCACGCGGTAGGCGCGCACCAGCCGGTCCACCCGCTGTTGGAGCAAGAGCATCCGGTCCACATCCTCCGCGCGGGCGGCAGCCGTGGGGGCGGTCGCCGGGCCGGCGGGATTGAAGACGCTTCGGCGCGCGAAGGTGGGCGCCAGCCGGAGCGGTTGAGCGGCCGGTCCGCCGTTGGTCAGTCGCGCGAAGTATCGCTGCCACTCGGCTGGCACGGAGTCGGGCTGGGTTTGGTACGCGGCGAACAATTCCTCGACGTAGCCGAGATTCGCCACTTCCGGTGACTCCGGGAAATTCATGGATGTTGCTTGCTTCGTAACTTCGCCCAATTTCGCACCGCGACGGGGCCAGGCAAACCGGCTGCAGGTCTGCCCGTCA
>JAKCAB010000482.1 GCA_021839785.1 bacterium
CACCGTGAATAGGGAAACAGGGTTGCTCTCCTTTTCGCGGCGACCAAGCCGGCCTCTCGACTTCTCGACTACCACTACCCGCCGGTCAACCGTGGTCAGATTGCTCCGGCGGCGCTGCATTCTGTTGGCGGCGTTGCTGGGCTTGATCGCCCCGATGTCATTCGCCTCCGCCCAGACAGTCGTGGGCTGGGGCGCATTTGCCACTCCGCCGGCCGACCTCGGCCCGGTGATCCAAATCGCCGCGGGAGGTTCCCATTACCTCGCGCTCCAGAGCGATGGCACCGTGCGCGCGTGGGGTTTCGCCGCCAACTGCCAAACCAACGTCCCGGTGGGGCTATCCAATGTCGTTGCCATCGCGGCGGGTGACTACCACAGCCTGGCTCTGCGGACCGACGGCAGGGTGACGACCTGGGGCTGCGACACGAAGTGGGAACTGGGCGCGGTGCCTGGCGAGGCCACCAACGTTGTTCAGATTTCGGCCGGCCAGCGCCATTCACTGGCCGTGCGCGCAGACGGGACGGTCGTCGCCTGGGGAGTCAATGACGACGGCCAATGCGACGTACCCGACGACCTGCACGCCGTAGCCATCGCCGCGGGCGGTGCCTTCTCGGTGGCGGTGAAACCGAACCGCACGGTCGTGGTGTGGGGAAACAACTTCTTCGGACAATGCCGGCCACCGGAAGGATTGCGTGAGGTCGTGGCCATCGCGGCGGGCAGCAACCACGCCCTGGCACTGCGAACCGACGGCACCGTGATCGCCTGGGGTGACAACAGCAACGGGCAATGCGATCTCCCGGCGGACCTGACCGGCGTGTCGGCGATCGGCGCTTATGCCAACTACAGCCTCGCGCTCAAAGCCGATGGCACTGTGGTCGGTTGGGGAGTTGGGTCGGCGTCTCCCCTGCCGCCGGAACTGACCAACGTCGTGGCGATCGCTGTTGGCGAGAGCGGGGCGTTGGCGCTGGTGGGCACCGAAAGTCCGTACCTGGTGCGCGATATTGCCAACTACGACGCCGTTTTGGGAACCCCCGTCACCTTTGCCGCCGCTGTTCACGGCGCCGAACCGCTCGGTTTTCAGTGGTTCAAGGACGGACAAGCCTTGGCGGACGGCGAAGGCCTGGCCGGAACCGCCACGCCACAGCTTGTGATCGAAAAGGCGCGCTTGGAGGACTCCGCCCGGTATTGGCTCGTGGCGAGCAACGCCAGTGGCACCGTCACCACCTCGCCGGCGCGGCTTGGCGTCTTCGCCGCGCCGCGAATCGAACGGCAACCGGAGCCAGCGGATCGTTCGCTTGGCTCAACAGCCACCTTGTCGGTAACAGTCTCGGGAGTGGAGCCGATGACTTACCAGTGGTTCAGCAACGGAACACCGCTGGCGGACAACGACAAAGTCGGGGGCGCCAACCAGAGTTCCTTGGAACTGCGCGGCCTGGAGTTCAGCGACTCAGGGGCGTATGCACTGGTAGTTTCCAATGCGTTCGGTTCCGTGACCAGCCATGTGGCTCAGGTGACGGTGGGCCAAATCGACGGTTGGGGAGAGAATTGGTGCGGAGAACTGGATGTTCCACCCGGACTCGACGACGTGGTCATGCTGGCGGCTGGAGACCTCCATGCCCTTGCGCTCCGAAGCGACGGCACAGTGGTCGCATGGGGAGACAATCTCCACGGTCAGTGCGATGTCCCGGAGGATCTCCACGACGCGGTGGCCATCGCCGCCGGGGGATCGCACAGTCTGGCATTGCGGCGAAACGGGACGGTGGTGACTTGGGGCTATGACAAGCGCGGACTTCTGCAAGTGCCGTCAGGACTCGACCAGGTGACCGCCATCGCCGCTGGAATGAACCATAGTCTGGCGCTGCGTGCCGACGGCACCGTGGTCTGTTGGGGATTTGAAAGCCCGCTGAATTCCGAGGTGGCTTCCGACTTGCGCGAAGTCGTGGCCATCGCTGCCGGAGGAAAGCAATCGATGGCCCTGAAGGCCAACGGCACCGTAATCACTTGGGGTGGCAAGGACTACACGGATCCACCGCCGGGCCTCAGAGACGTTGTAGGCATAGCCACCGGTCGTTTTCATAGTCTGGCCTTGAAGGGAGACGGGACGGTAGTCGGCTGGGGACCGAAGTATGCCCCCGGCGCCTTGGTGCCGGAGGGGCTGTCGAATGTGGTCCAGATCGCGGCCGGGGCGCAGTTCAGCGTGGCCTTGAAAAGCGACGGTACCGTGCTTGCATGGGGCCGAAACAACTCCGGCCAGTCAAGTCCGCCTGCGGATTTGCAGGGTGTTGTCAACATCGCCGCGGGCGGCGCCTACACGCTCGTTCTGAAAGGCGACGGACGGCCTTGGCTCGTCAATCCGCCTCACTCCCGCAAAGCCACCCTTGGACAGCAGGTGCTCCTGAGCGCGAACATAAGCGGGACCGAACCACTGAGCTATCGCTGGTTGAAGGACGGCCAACCTCTCGACAACGGTGCCGGAGTGACGGGCACGGGTGGGCCAAACTTGACCATTCTCCGGGCGACCTACGACCGCGAAGGCTACTACCAGTTGACCGTGAGCAACGCGTTGGGCGCTGTCACCACCGAACCGTTTTGGTTGAGTGTCAACCAAGTGGTCGGCTGGGGTGACGACGCTTTCGAACAAGCTGACGTTCCCGCACACACTCGGGATGTGGTGGCTCTGGCTGCCGGCGACTCTCACACACTGGCGCTGCATTCTGACGGCTCCCTCTCGGCATGGGGCGAAGGTAGCGACGAGCAAACCGACGTGCCCGAGGGCCAATGGATGGCGGTGGCCGCGGGGGCGTTCCACAACGTGGGACTTCGGCCCGACGGCACCGTGGCGGCCTGGGGGCGCGACCGGTCGGGGCAATGCGATGTCCCGGCGGGTCTCTCCAATGTCGTCGCCATCGCGGCTGGCGGCGCTCACAGCCTCGCGCTGCGTGCCGACGGCACCCTGGCCGCCTGGGGTAAAACCCTGGTGCCTCCAGGACTGAGCAACGTCGTGGCCATCGCCGCGGGAAACTTCCATTCGCTGGCGTTGCGTGCGAACGGCGAAGTCGTTGCGTGGGGCTTCAACCGGGTCGGTCAATGCGTCGTTCCGCCGGGGCTGAGTGACGTGGTCCGCATTGCCGCTGGCGGATTTCACTCTCTGGCGCTCCGCCGAGACGGCACGGTGGTCGCCTGGGGCCTGAACCGCTCCGGCCGGTGCGATGTCCCGCCCGGCTTGAGCAATGTGGTCGCCATCGCTGCCGGTGGTTATCACAGCCTGGCCTTGCGGGCGGATGGCACGATCGTCGGCTGGGGCCTGAACCGGGCGGGACAATGCGACCCGCCGACCGGTTCTCTCACGGCCAGGACCCTTGCGGCGGGTCGCATACACAGCCTGGCGGTAGCCGGTGAAGGACAGCCGGAATTCCTCCGGCCAATTGGGGTCGAGGCAGTTGCAGGCGGCGGCGTGCGGTTGCAGGGTTTCCCGCTGGGCGATGCGCCCATGACGTACCAGTGGTTTCGGGGCGAACAGCCGCTGAACAACGGTGGCGGCGTCGCGGGCGCGGACACGCCTGTCTTGCTCCTGGAGCCAGAGGCCGCGACGCCCGGCTCTTATTCGTTGCATGTGGTGAACGCCCTCGGCGAAGCGCGGAGTGTGCCCGCCGACTTGAGCACTGCCTTGGGACCGCGCCTCCGGCTGCTGCCTTCGGGTCGCGAAGTGCTTCAAGGCTCGCGGGTGCTTCTCACGGCCGACGTGGAAGGCGCCCTGCCGATGACCTTCCAGTGGCTGTGGAACGGTGTGCCGCTCAGCGAAGGAACCGGCCTAAGCGGCACAACTTCACCGGTCCTGGAAATTGAAGCCGTCACGCCCGGAAACGCCGGAGAATACCGGCTCGCTGCCACGAATGCCTACGGTAGTGCCGTCAGCGCCGCACTGGACCTTTCGGTCAGCAACGTCCGCGCTTGGGGAAACAACCGGTATGGTCAGGCTCTGTTGCCTTACAGTCTACGCGGAGTGAAAGAGGTCTCTACGATAGCCGACCATGCGCTGGCGCTGCGCGGAGATGGAACGATTATGGCTTTGGGAGCCAACGAGTATAATCAATGTGACATACCCGTCGGCTTAACCAACGTTCTAAGCCTTGCCGCTGGAACTATGCACAGCTCAGCGTTGACGGGTGAGGGTAAGGTTGTAACTTGGGGTAGCCACTTGCCGGCTCCCCATCCAATTCCCGCAGCGGTAACGAACGTGATGGCAATTGCGGCGGGTTACACTTGCTATGCGTACCGCCGTGACGGCCAAGTACTCTCCTGGGTGGCTGGAAGTACAAATCTTTGGCCGGTGACTCTGACTTTGGGGAGTCTCGATCCCATGACTGGTGGGCCTTGCAGATCGGCGATCACTGGGCAACTGGCGGCCCGCAGCGGATTTGGCGGGCTTAACGCTGCCGTAGTTGATATTGCCCCCGGGACTTCATTTGACTACGGGCTGACATCTGATGGTCACATTCTAAGGTGGGACTCACAACCCTATTTCCCCAAACCAACAGCACTGCTAAGCGAAGCAGTTTCGTCCATATCTGCCTTCGGTTATCTCTGCTCAGCACTCACATTAGATGGAAGGGTACTCACCGCGAGTAGCGCTTGGACAACGGATCTAGCTTTTACACAATCCAAAGACAGGGTGGTTGCGATTGCCACTGGAAACGGCTTTTGTCTTGCACTCACTGAACGCGGCGATGTGGTAAGTTCGGGGACGATTATTCTTCCTCCTCCAAACCTTAACGACGCGATAGCACTGTCGGCTGGAGGCGGACACAGCCTAGCCGTCCGCGCTGATGGCAGCGTTGCGGCGTGGGGCGATAACCGACGCGGGCAATGCAATGTACCCCCACAAGCTTCCAACGTCGATGCGGTCGCCGCCGGGTACGCCGTTGCATCCGCCGGTTCACACAGCCTGGCGCTGCGCAGCGATGGCGTCGTCATCGCCTGGGGTGATAACAGTAGGCATCAAACGAACGTCCCTCCGGATTTGAACGGCGTCGTAGCCATAGCCGCGGGTGCCGGACATAGTCTAGCGTTGAAGGCCGACGGACGGGTGACAGCCTGGGGAACCAACGACCATGGACAATGCACCGTTCCAGCCGATCTGCCGCCGGTTCTCGCCATAGCTGCTGGGGCTTTTCACAGTATGGCCCTCAAAGCCGACGGCACAGTAACTTGCTGGGGAGCCAACAGCTCTGGCCAATGCAACGTGCCCGAAGACTTGTCGGATGTGATCGCGGTGGCCGCCGGGAAGTACCACAGCGTGGCCCTCCGGCGCGACGGTACGGCCGTCGCTTGGGGCAACGCCACCGCCGGTTCGGCCGAAGTCGCGAACTGGTCGAACATCGTGGCGATCGCGGCCGGGGGCATGAACACGGTCGGGCTGAGAGGCGATGGCACGGTCGTCGTTGCGGGCAATAACACGTATGGGCAGAACGATGTCCCCACCGATCTCAGAAACGTGGATCAAATCGCCGCCGGCGATGGCTATGTGCTGGCGACCACAGGTGAGGGGTCGCTGGCCCACGCCTTGGGCGGCGCCGGCTTGGCCTGGCAAACCGGCGGCCAATTGCCTTGGCTCGCACAACTCCAGGTGACGCGGGACGGCGCGCTGGCGGCGCAAAGCGGCGCGGTGCAGCCCGGCGAGGAATCGTGGGTGGAAACCACGGTGCACGGGCCGGGCGTCCTGCGTTTCTGGTGGCGGCTCGCGCCGGCCGAAACCACGGCCAGCCTGGAACTGCTCGTGAACGGCGCACCCGTTGCAGCCCTGACCCAAGCCACCGATTGGGAAGCTAAATCTGTCGGCGTGCGCTCCGGCCTTTCCACGGTCCGTTGGCGCTACGCCCGCGAGAGCGGCACGCCGGAGGCCGGCAGCGGCGCCTGGCTCGACGCGGTCGAGTTCACGCCCGCGGAGCCGCCGATACTTGCGGTGTTGTGGGTTGACGCCTCGCAGGTGGCAGTGCGCTTCGATTCGGTGCAAGGCCTGGCGTACGTCCTGCAAAGCGCTTCCACACTCCAAGGGGCGGCAACCGAATGGAATCCCGTGTCCACCGTCGTCGGCACGGGTCAACCGGCGGTGGTGCCGGTGCAAATTGAGGATGGGGCGACGCGGTTTTTCCGGCTGGTCATCGAATAAAGCCGGCTTTGGGCGTAGCCAGGAGCGGAAGGTAATCGAGACAGATCAATTAGGCGAACCTGCGAGGGTCTGTGTGCTGGCGCGCCGGCTTCCCAGCCGGCTTAACGCTTCGGCCCAAACCGGCACCAGCATTCCAACCGCGCAGGCCATTCCCAACGCGGTAGGCCGCTTGAGAAAGCGGCGCTCCGCCATATGCGGCGCAGAGCCGAACCAAGCGACCGGGACGGACGCACTCCCCGCTTTTGATTGAATCGCCGGGCCGCGAATTGGAGGGCTAGGCGCCGGCGACAAATCGGCTTTTCTTCCGCGAGCGGGCTGGCTTAATCGCCGTCAGCGCCACCGTCTCCCTTCGGGCCGCGCCTTCTCTGTTGGCTGGTGCGAGCGAAAACTCCGACGCGGTGGCCGACGACACCGAATGTATTGGCAACCCGAAATCGAGACGCTCCCGGCGAAATCGCTGCAAGAACTCCAACTCCGACGCCTGCGCGAAGTGGTCGCGCGCGTGGCCGCCACCGTGCCGTTTTACCAACGCAAACTGGCCGACGCCGGCGTGCGCGCCGATGCCATCCGGTCGCTGGCCGACGTGCGCCGGCTGCCTTTCACGACCAACGCGGACCTGCGCGAGAATTACCCGGCCGGTCTGCTCGCCGTGCCACGAGCAGAGGTCGCGCGCCTGCACACTTCGAGCGGCACCACCGGCAAGCCCAAGGCGCTGTTCTTTTCCCGCCGCGACGTGGACCAAGCCGCCGAATTGATCGCGCGCTGCCTGGTCATGACGGGCTGCCGCCGCGGCGACGTGCTGCAAAACATGATGACCTACGGCCTGTTCACCGGCGCGCTGGTCATGCATTACGGCGCGGAAAAGGCGGGCCTGATGGTCATTCCCGCCGGCCCGGGCAACTCGGAGCGGCAGTTGATGTTGATGCAGGATTTCCGCACCACCGTGTTCCACACCACGCCGAGCTACGCGCTTTACCTCGCCGATTTCATGGAGAAGGCCGGTGTCGATCCGCGTCGCGACCTCGCGTTGCGCAAGGCCTTCATCGGCGCCGAGGCGCATTCGGAGGAAACGCGGCGCAAGGTCGAAAACGCGTTTGGCATTGACGCCTACAATTCGTACGGCCTGTCCGAAATGAACGGTCCCGGCGTGGCGTTCGAGTGCGAGCAAAAGCGCGGAATGCACCTCTGGGAGGACAACTTTCTCCTCGAAATCATCGACCCCGCGACGGGCGAACCGGTGCCTGACGGCGAGCGTGGCGAATTGGTGCTCACCACCCTGAACCGCGAGGCCATGCCTTTGCTGCGTTATCGCAGCCGCGACATCACCGCGGTGATCCCCGAGCCTTGCCCCTGCGGGCGCACGCATCGGCGGCTCAGCCGCATCACGGGTCGCGCCGACGACATGCTGGTGGTGCGCGGCGTGAACTTGTACCCGCAGCAGATCGAGCGCGTCCTGATGGGCGTGCCCGAGTTGGGTCGCAATTACCTGATTCACCTGCGTGGCCTGGACGAGATAACCGTCAAGGTGGAGTTGGCGCCGGCCAGCTTTGACGGGCGCGCAGAGAATCTGTTGCGGCTCGAAGGCCGGGTGGCCGAGAAACTCCGCGCGGAAATCCTGGTCAAACCGCGGGTCGAACTGGTCGCGCCGGGTTCGCTCCCGGTGAGCGAAGGCAAGGCGCGCCGCGTGATCGACGAACGCGTGCTCTGAACTTCGGCGTTTCGCGCATCGCCATTGGAAATAAAACCATGAAGCCCGTTCATTTGCTGGCCGTCTTTGCCGAAAACAAGCCCGACCAACTGGCCCGCGTCACCAAAGAACTCGCCGACGCCAGCATCAACATCCACTGGGTGGGGATCGCCGACATGCAACGCTTCGGCGTGATCCGCTTCCTCCTCGACAAGCCCGACCTTGGCTGCGAGTGGCTCAAGCAGCACGGGTTCACCGTGTCGCTGGTCGAAGTGCTCGCCGCCGAGGTCGAGGACCGGCCGGGCAGCCTGCACCGCGTCGCCAGCCTGTTGTCCGAAAACGGCATCAGCCTCAACAACTGCTCGGGCTTCGTCTTCAAGAGCCGAGCGATCTTAATCCTCGAAGTGACGGAGCTGGCGCGCGCGCGCCAAATCCTGCTTGCCGAGGACATCTACCTGCTTTCCGAGGAGGAGTTGCTCGGCTTGTAAAGGCTGCGCTGTCGTTTGGAAGGACACATTCGGGCGCGATCTCGACGTTGCCGTTTCCGACGCACTCGAACGAATTCGGGTCAGAACGGGTGGCTCGACGTCACGGCTCGTAGAACCGGTTAAAACCTTTGGCACGCAAGCCGCCTTTGAGGGCGTCGTTCCTGGTCCAGAGACGGCCGTCCAAGTGCAAGGTCAGTGCGACAAAGGGTGTGTCCTTCGGATCCACTTCGCGGCACAGCGCACGGGCCTCCATCCAAGTGCCGATTCGAATGGCGCCTTCCTCGACGAAACGAACACGAGCGAGCAGTTCATGAAGGCATTCCAGCAGCGCCTCTTCACTGAGCGCGGTGGCCTGCGCGATGCGTTCCTTGTGCTTGAACAACTCGACGAACACGAAGCGCGGGCAGTGGAAAACTGGGGCGGTGTCGGTGAGGAATTGCCGGCGCCTGGCGGTATCCTCGCGCAAGAGCAGGGAGAACAAAACGCTGGTATCGATGACAACCGCCGCCTCGTTCACCCTGTTGCCTCCGGGGTAAAGCGTCGTTCGTTCGCCTGCCACCAGTCGGACTTGATCTCCTCGGCGAACTTCCAAGCGGCTTCCGCGGTGAACCGGCTGCGGCGCACAACGCTTTCCACGCGAAGCCAGGCGACGAAGTCGTTGATCTCCTCCGGTGTCATGCCCTCGGTGGGAATGGTCACCTGCAGGCGATCTTCCTCGGCTCTCACAGCGATCATGGATACTAAGTAACACGCCCCCGTCGAGACCAGCAAGTCCGGTCCGCGGGCCACGCTGCAGACTACCTGCGTCGCCAAGCCCGGTGCACGGTTCCGCGACAGACACCGTTGAGCGGCAGCCAGCTCGTTGCATTTCCTGGGCCGGCGACGGATGCTTCTGCCGTGAACGCCGACACTGCCAAGACCCCCCGCGACAGCGCGGTCGAAGCGCGATACATCGTCCTGCCCCAACATGCCAACGACCTCGGGATCGCGTTTGGCGGTACGATCATGTCCTGGATCGACATGGTGGCGGCGATGGTGGCCCAGCGCCATTGCGAGCGGAAGGTGGTCACCGTGAGCATCGACCGCATGTCCTTCATCGCACCCTGCCACATTGGCGAACACGTGCTGCTCCGGGCCTCGGTGAACTACGTCGGCCACACGTCGATGGAGGTCGGCGTCCAGGTCTTGAAGGAAAATCCTTACACCGGCAGCCACCAGCGCGCGACCACCGCCTACCTGACTTTCGTGGCGCTGGACACGCACGAGCGCCCCACGCCGATTCCGCCGGTACGACCGGAGACGCCGGACGAACTGCGGCGATTCGAAAATGCCAAGCTGCGCGTCGCCGCGCGCAAGGAACTCCTCGCGCGCCTCCGGCACAGCGCGGGTTAAGCAAGCCAAACTTTGAGTACTTCGCGGTTTCACGACCAAAACCGACGCTGTCCGCGTTAACGGCTTGCCAGCCCTGCGCCGCCGGCTTACGAGAAGCCCATGCAAGTCCCGCTCGTTCTCACCGTCATCGGCGCGGACCGGCCCGGTCTGGTCGAAAAGGTCGCCCGCCTCGTCGCCGAGCACGGCGGCAACTGGCTCGAATCGCGCATGTGCCGGCTGGGCGGCCAGTTCGCCGGCATCGTGCGCGTCTTCACCACCACGGATCAGCGGGCGGCCTTGACCCAGGCGCTCACCGCTCTCGCCAGCCAGGGATTGAAGGTGGAAGTCTATGCCGACGTGCCCACCGCGCGCGCCAACGATGCCCAGTGGGCGGTGGTCGAACTGGTGGGCCAGGACCGGCCCGGCATCGTCCGCCAGGTTGCCGCCGCGTTGGCCGCTCGCGGCGTAAACGTCGAGGATTTGCGCACCGAATGCGTCAGCGCGCCGATGTCGGGGGAAACGCTGTTCAAGGCCGAGGCGCGCCTCCAGTTGCCCGCCGGGTGCGACCTCTCTGCGCTGCGGCAAGATTTGGAAAAGATCGCCGCCGATCTGCTCGTGGACATCACCTGCGAACCGCTGAAGCTTTAGACCGACAGCCCCAACTTCGCTGAACTTCGGCCTTGTGCCGCTCAACTCGGGCTCACTTCCAAAACATGAATGCGAACCAGACGCCAATTCCTCGCCGCGATTTCTTGAAACTCTCCGCCGCCAGCGCCGCCGCGCTCGGGGCGACGCCCATCGCTTCTGCCGCTGAGGCCGCACCGCCGACGGCCCGCACCAGCGTCCGCACCCGCGGAAAATCGCGGTACAACACCGAGTACGCCGGCGAGCGGCTCAACCGCGTCGCGTTTCCGATGGGCGGCCTGGGCGCGGGCATGATCTGCCTGGAAGGCACCGGCGCGCTTTCGCATTTTTCGCTGCGAAACCAACCGCAAGTTTTCAACGAGCCGGTCACGTTCGCCGCGCTTTGCGTGAAGGGCGCTGGCGGCAAGCCAAACGTCGCGCGCGTGCTCGAAGGGCCGGTGCCCGGCTGGAAGCTGTTCGGCCAGCCCGGCACGGGCAACGGCGCCGCCGGCACGTCGTTCGGCCTGCCGCGCTTTCGCGCCGCGAAATTCCGCGCGCGCTTCCCGTTCGGCACCGTGACGCTCACGGACAAGGACGTGCCGCTCCAGTGCCAGTTGACCGGCTGGAGCCCGTTCACGCCGGGCGACGCGGATAACGCCAGCCTGCCGGTGGCGGCGGTCGAGTACCACTTCACCAACAAAACCAGTCAGGCAATCGAGGCCGTTTTTTCCTGGTCGGCGAAAAACTTCATGGTGGTGGACGGCAACACCCAGGCCATCCGACCGGCGCCGGGCGGCTTCAAGCTTTGGGGTGCCGCCGCCAACGGCAAGGCCTGGGAGGAAGGTGCGTTCACCGCGACGGTGGACGATCCCGCCGTGCAGGTGAACCACGCGTGGTTCCGCGGCGGCTGGTGGGATGGCTTGACCATCGCGTGGAAAGACATCGCCGAGGGCCGTTGTTTCGAGCGACCGCCCGTGACCGAAGGCGGCGCCGCGCCGGGCGCGACGTTGTTTGTGCCGTTCACCCTCGCTTCCGGCGCGAGCAAGACGATTACGTTGCGCTTCGCGTGGCACGTCGGCACCACCAACCTGCGGATTGGCAAGGACGCGAAGGACGCCCCGCCGGTGACCGGCGAGTACAAGCCTTGGTATGCCGGGCGTTTCGCGAACATCGACGAAGTGACCGCGTACTGGCGCGACCAATACGCGCCGTTGCGCGCGGCCACGCAGCGGTTCAGCGATTGCTTTTACGACTCCACCCTGCCCGCCGAAGTGCTCGAGGCCGTCGCAGCCAACCTCACGATCCTCAAATCGCCGACCGTGCTGCGCCAGGCGGACGGCCGGCTTTGGGCCTGGGAAGGTTGCGGCGACAACAGCGGGTGCTGCCACGGCTCGTGCACGCACGTCTGGAATTACGCGCAGGCGATCCCGCATTTGTTTCCGACACTGGAGCGCACGTTGCGGGAAACCGAATTCGGTCCGTCCCAGGATGCCCGCGGCCACCAGACCTTCCGCGCCGCCCTGCCAATCCGGCCGTTGGAGCCGGATTTTCACGCCGCCTCGGACGGTCAACTGGGCGGGATCATGAAGGTCTATCGCGAGTGGCGGATCGGCGGCGACACCGAATGGTTGCGCAAGCTTTGGCCCAAGGTCCGGCAAAGCCTCGACTATTGCATCAAGACCTGGGACCCCGACCACCAAGGCTGGCTCGAGGAACCGCACCACAACACTTACGACATCGAGTTCTGGGGGCCGGACGGCATGTGCACGAGCTTTTATCTCGGCGCGTTGCAGGCCGCCACGTTCATGGGCCGGGCGCTCGGCGACGACGTGGACGGCTACGCCGCGATTCTCCAGGCTGGCGTGGCGCGGATGCAAACCGAGTTGTTCGATGGCGAGTATTTCATCCAGAAGATCGAGTGGAAGAACCTCAAGGCCGCGGACCCGACCAACTTAAAAAGCATGGTTGGCAATTACTCGCCGGAGGCGCGGGCGTTGCTCGAAAAGGAAGGTCCGAAATACCAGTACGGCACCGGCTGCCTGTCCGACGGCGTGCTTGGATGCTGGATTGCGCTGGTCTGCGGCGTCGGCCACGTGGTGGACGCGAAGCAAGTGGCCAGCCACGTCTTGGCGGTCCACAAACACAACCTGAAGCGCGACCTGACGGCCCACGCCAATCCGCAGCGACCGGCGTACGCGTGTGGCGCCGAAGGCGGGCTGTTGCTTTGCTCGTGGCCGAAAGGCGGCCAGCTTTCGCTGCCGTTCGTTTACTCGGACGAAGTCTGGACCGGCATCGAGTACCAGGTCGCGTCGCACCTCATGTTGTTGGGACACGTCAACGACGGCCTCGAAATCGTCCGCGTCTGCCGCGACCGCTACGACGGCCGCATCCGGAAT
>JAKCAB010000879.1:0-8518 GCA_021839785.1 bacterium
CGCCGATCTGGCGGAGCGCGGCCAGCTTGTGGTCGGTGAGCGTGCCGGGCTCGCACTCGAACGTGACCTCCTCGACCTCGTCCCACGGCAGCAGGCGCTTCATGCCGTCGGTGAGGAAATGGAGCTGGGCCTCGGACAAATAGCTCGGCGTGCCGCCGCCAAAATAGACGAAGGAAGGTTTTCGCCCGCCGACGAACGGCTTGCCCGCGTAGATCGTCAGCTCCCGCAACAAGGCGTCGAGGTAGGCGCGGATTGCCTGCGAATCTTTGTCGGTATAAACCTTGAAATAGCAGAAATGGCAGCGCTTGCGGCAAAACGGAATGTGGGCGTACACGCCGAGCGGCGAGGGACGAGCGGCGAGGGGCGAGGACGGGCGGTCAAGCGCTGGAGCGCGGGTCTCCGACCCGCAGTGGACGTGCTGGCCCGGGGCCTGGGCCGGGAGGGCGGATGCCGGATGCCGGATGCCGGATGCCGGATACGCGGACGGCGGGCGCTCCAAGGCGGCCAGAAACCCTGGGACGAATTCCGGCTTCCAGTACGCGAACGGCGGGTAGTTCGAGACAAAGTAATTGCCGACGGTGGTTTGTTTTTCTAACGGCGGCGCGTCGGGCGCGGCCAGCGGCGGCTGATCAACGGCGGTTGGCATGATGCAAAATCAATTGCGTTCTCAACTGGGCGATCCTGACAGGCGCTGCCGTCCCGGCCCGCCTTGCGTTTATTGTCGCGAGCGCCGCCGACTGTCTCCAGCGAAAGTCTCCAGCGAAACCCGGCATTTTTCCCGGTTCGCGCGCTGTGCGGCGCTCGCGCAAACTGAATATTCAGGCGATACCGCGCTCGCGCAAATTGCCGGCGCCAACTCGGAACGTTTTTGGAAGAAAGCCGGCCGCCGCGGGGAGTCTGCCGCGGGACGCCGTCGGCGCGGGCCGTCCGGCCGTTCAGGGTTTCACGAACGCCGTCAGGTCACGCTGCATCTTTTGCAGGTCGGGCAGGTTGACGTACATCATGTGGCCGGACTCGTACTCGGCGAACTGGACGTTTTTGCGCAAGGCGGGGTCGATCCCGAGGTGGTCCAGGCTGTAGCGCATGCCGTCGAGCGGGCAGGCCAGGTCGCGCAAGCCGCCCAGCACGAGCACGCGCAGGTATGGATTCTGGCTCATCACCGACGCGAGCCGCCCCGCCACGCTGGGGTAACTGCCGCGGGCGTCGTAATTCCACGGCCCGACGCCGGCGAGAATCTCGTACGGCAGATCGTCCGTGAACTTCAGCTCCTCGCGGACGTAGGCATTCATCGCCGCCGAGAACGGCCCCAGCGTCGCGGCGAAGGACGGGTCGAACAGCGGCGTGGGCGACGACTTGTCGCCGTCGCGCGCGGTGATGCGGGCATCGTACCGGCCGATGATCAAGCCTTGGTCGCGCAACAGTTCTTTGCGGAACCGGCTGGGGTCCACCCGCAGGTCGTTGTCGTCGATAAACGCCGCCGGCAGGCCGGTCAACCGCGCCAGTTCAGCGACGATCTTCGCCCGTTCGTCCGCCGGCAGGGTGCGCCCGCGCAACAAGGCGCGCGCGTAGTCGCCTTGCGCGAAATCGCGGGCCTCGGCCAGCGCTTTGGGCAGTTCGGACTGCAGCTCGGGCGGCAGCTTTTTGTGAAACTGCGCGGTCGCCGTGTAGTTCGGCAGATAAACGATCGACGGCAGGTCGTTGCCCGGACCGTCCCGGAGCGTGCTGAAGTCCAGCAAGCCGGACACCAGGATCAGGCCGTTGAGGTACATGCCGTAACGGGAGTGCAGATGCTCGGCCAAGCCGGCGGCGCGGAACACGCCGTAGCTTTCGCCGCAAAGATACTTCGGGCAGAGCCAACGCTCGTGGCGCGTGGTCCACAGCCGGATGAAATCGCCCACCGACTCCACGTCTGGCGACTGGCCGAAGAACTGGTCCGGTTTTTCGTCCTTGGCCGGCCGGCTGTAGCCGGTGGCCACCGGGTCGATAAACACGAGGTCCGACACGGCCAGGAGAGAATATTCATTATCGACGAGGTGGAACGGCGGCGGCGGCATGGTGCCGTCGTCGTTCAACTTCACGCGTCGCGGCCCGAGCGCACCGAGGTGCAGCCAGACCGAGGACGATCCCGGCCCGCCGTTGAAGCAGTACGTGACCGGGCGGTTGGTCGCGTTCGGATCGCCAATCCGCGTGTAGGCCACGTAGAAGACCGACGCCCGCGCCGCGCCATCGCTTTTGAGCAGCGGCAACATTCCGGTCTCGGCCGTGTAGGTGACGCGCTCGCCGGCGATGGTCACCGTGTTCGTCACAACCACGGGCTTGGTGGCCGCGTCGGGGATGGTGGCGAGCGGATGTTTTCCTTCGCCCTTGGGTTTGGCCTCGTCGGTCTTGGCGGCCGGCGGGTGCTCCGGTTTGTCCGGGGCATCCGCCGAACGCGAAATCGGCGCCGCTGCGAGGAGCAAGACGGAGATGAAGGTGGTGACGTTTCTGGTTTTCATTTTGGTCCAAAGCAATAGATGAACTCGTCTTCCAATCGATCCGGCCTTCCGCCAAGGCTGGTGAGGCAGACATCGGCTGGCGGCAATCATGTCAACTTAGGCCGGATTCGGTCATGAAGAATATCATCTAGCGCGTTGCGCACCAAAAGTTCCTCTGCCCATCGCTGAAGGTAGTCCAAGTCGAGACTGCCGCGTTGGACGCGGTACACGCCGGCCGCGTCGGTTCGCTGGCGCTCGGAGGGGGTCAGGCGATTCCAGTACAGTTTGTGCAAAATGATGTCCTCGGCCGTCGCGATCCAGGCAGACACGCCAAACACCTGTTGCTGCACACGGCGACGGAACATCTCGCGTTCAAATGGCGTGTTGACCGGCAGCCAGAAATCCACCTTCAACGCGGAGCGAGGGTCAATGGCGTTGAATTGGTAAGGCGGCTGATACGCGGCGCGCACGGCGGACTCATCGATGTAGAAGTGATCGGCAAAGGCGCGGACCACGGTCGAAACCTGCGAGGGCGGCAGTTGAATCGCAAAATCCAAGTCGTGGGTGGTTCGCGGAATGCCCCAGAAATTACTCGCCATCGAGCCGGTCACCAAGTAGGCGATGCCGCTCTGGTTTAGCCGCACCAGGCAATCCTTGAGCAGCTCGATTTCCTTCATGGGGCGTAGGTGAGGGCGATGCGCTCACGAAGCTTTTGCTCAACCTCTGCCTCCGAAATCCCCGGAAATTGCGAACGGATGCCCTCGCGGGCGAGCTCGCAGGACAGCTCGTGCAATCGCAAGCCAAGGGCCAGGCGCTCCTCGCCAGTCATCTGACGGTAGCGCTCAATCTGGGCTTCCAAGGCAGCTTCGGGTGTCATGGCGATGGTTTTTCGCGGTTAAGCCAACGCTTACCTCGGTGATCTGACTGGCGTTTCTTCATTGCTTGTTCAAGGAGTCCGGCTGACGACGATGCCAACAGCAACTTCCGCGAGATAACGGTTCGTGGCAACGTGGTTGGAGCATCCTGGCTCAATCGTAATCCCATAACGGGCGAAGCCACCAAAATAGCCTTCGTCACCCGGCGGGCGTTTTGCTTCATGTGTCCGCGGGAGTTTCCGCCAGCGCCTCAACGCGGCTTCCGAAACCATCCCCACTTCTTGTCGTTCACGGGCATCTCGCGCCAGGATATGCGTTGCGCGCATTCATTTGGTCCCGAAGCAATAAACCGATCCGTCCTCGGATCCGATCACGATTTTCCCGTCTGCGACGGCGGGCGAAGCCGAAATCGCCTCGCCGATTTCGTAGCTCCAAAGCTCCTTGCCGTCGGCGAGCGACACGATGTAAAGCCGGCCGTCGTCAGAACCGACCACGACGCGGTCGCCCACCACCACGGGCGAGCTATCCACCTTGCCGCGCGTGGCGAACGCCCAAAGCGGTTTGCCATCGGCCTTGGTCACGCAGTGCAGCCGCTTGTCGCGCCCGCCGAAAACCACCTTGTCCGCCGTCACCGCGGGCGAGGAAAAGTATGGGAAATTGCGGTCCTTGAAGGTCCAGACCTTTTCGCCCTTGGCGATGTCGATGCACAGAAACTCGTTCTCGTAATGGCCGAAGTAGGCGCGGTCGCCGTCGAGCGCGACCGACCCGGCGATGTACGCGCCGGCCTCGACCTCCTTCACCTTCTGGCCGGTGGCCAGCGAGATCACGTGCAGGATAGCGTCGCACCCGCCGAAGACCGTCTCGCCCTTCGCCACCGCCGGCGAGCCGTTGATGTAGTTGCCGGTTTCGTACACCCAGTTGCTCTTGCCGGTGGCGGCATCCACGCAATGCAGCTTGAAATCGTAGCTGCCCACCAGGATCCAGTCCGCATCGCCTTTCGGCGACTTTACCCAGTTGGGCGCGCCGAGGATCTTGTCGTCGGTGGGATATTTCCAAAGCGGCTTGCCGTCGGCCGCGGAGACCGCGTACAGCGCGTTGTCGCTCGAGCCGACGAAGACGCGATCGCCCAACACGAGCGGCGAGGACTCGACCGGGCCATCGGTCTTGCAGGTCCAGAGCTTCTTACCGTCCGCCAGGTTCAGGGCGTACAGCGAACCGTCATCCGAGCCGACGAAGACGCGGCCACGGACGATCGCGGCGGTGGACAGCACCGGCCCGCCGGTCTTGAAGCTCCAAAGCAGCGGGGGTTTTTCCGGCAGCTTGCCCGCCGCCAGACCCAACAACGCCGGTCCGCCGCGAAACATCGGCCAGGCATCGGCGGATGGCGTCTCGCCCGCCCGGATGGCGGTGGCAAGAAGCAGCAAGGGAGTCAGTACCGCGAAGGCGACATGGCGGCGACGGTTGCCCGCGCCTGGGCTGGGAAAACTACGCGTGCGCATGAGAAATCTCCGAGGCCCCAACGGGAGCCAACGGGCCAGATTATCCGGCACGCCCGCGGCCTTGGCAAATGCAACGCCGCGCCAGGTTTGTCATCCCGTCAGGGCGGGAACTGGCTGATGTCGGCGCAGGGTTCCAGCTTCGCGATCCGGGCCATGAGTTCGTCGGCGATTTCCTGGTAAATCTGTTTCAGGCGCGGCTTGGAACAAGTCTTCGCCTCGGCGCGGGCGGCGGCGAAGTTCAGCGGATGCCCGAACTTCACGATGACCCGGCGCGGGCGCGGCAGCTTGATGTGGCGCCCAAACGCCTCGTAAGTGCCAAACACGCGCACCGGCACCACCGGGCAGGCGGACTTGATCACCGTCAGGCCGATGCCCGATCGCGCCGGTTGGAGCCGGCCGTCGCGCGTGCGCGTGCCTTCGGGGAAGAGCAGGATCGCGCCGCCTTTGAGAAGCCGGTCGAGGATGGCCTTCAAACCCGACGCGCCCGCCCCGTCGCGATCCACCGGCACCACTTCCCAGGAACGGAGCACCGCGCCGAGAATGGCGTGGTCGAAGAGCGTGTCGCGGGCCAGGAAGTTCACCTGGCGACGCAACGCCGCGCCGATGAGCGGCGGGTCGATGAAGCTGGCGTGGTTCGCCGCCAGCACCACCGGACCCGTGGCGGGAACGCGCTCCGCGCCATGCACGCGCCAGCCGAAATAAAACTTGTAGATCGCGCGAAAGGCGCACCAGCCGACGAAGTAACTGGCATTCATGGCTGGAGGTTTTGCCGGTGTGCTTCAGCCACGTGCCGCCAGCTTGCGACGGATTTCCGCCAGGATGAACTCGCTGGTCTGCTGCGGGGTCTGGCCGGAATTGTTCACGACTACCGCCCCCAACGGCACCATCAGCGGGGCCGCCTTGCGTTCGCTGTCGCGTTTGTCGCGCTTGGCCAGGTCTTCCTGCACGCCGTCGGCCTGGCGCCGCCGCGTGCGCTCGACGAGCGAGGCGTCGAGGTAGAATTTGAAATCGGTTTCCGGGAAGACGTTCGTGCCAATGTCGCGGCCTTCCATGACCAGGTTGCCGAACTGGGCGCAGGCGCGCTGCGTGTGGACCATCCATTCGCGCACCTTGGGCAACGCGGCGACGTGCGGCACCGCGGCGCTGGTCTCCGCCGTGCGGATTTCCTGCTCGGGATAATAGCCGTCCACGAGCAGGCGCACGTGGCCGTCGGCGCAGTCCAGCCGGGTTTTCCACCGACGGAGGACGCTGGCGACGGTGCGGGCGTTGTCCACGTCCACCCCGTTTTTCAGGCAATACCAAGCCAGCGTGCGGTACATGGCGCCGGTATCCACATAGGCGTAATTCAGCGCCTTCGCCACCAACTTGGCGTTGGTGCTTTTGCCGCTGGCGCTGGTGCCGTCGATGGCGATGACGATCGGTTTGCTCAATGCTCCCGTCCCTTTCTCCTGACTCCTGATCTTGCTTTTGCTCCGGTTCACAGCCAACCCGTTCACGAGGCGCGCCGAAGGCGGGCACGCCTCCAGTTTTTAATCCGCGGACAATTCCGCCGCCCGCAGCACCCGCCCGCCCAGGCGGTCGCGCAGCACCGCGCCCAAACCGTGCGGTGGCGGCGCGGCGAGTTTCTGGAAGAAGTTTGGGAACGTCTTTTTCACGCAGGCGGGATTCTTGATTTCGAGGCCCGGCACCTTCAATCCCAGAATCGCAAAACACATGGCGATGCGGTGGTCGTTGTAGGTTTCAATGGACGCGCCGTGCAGGCCGGTGGCCGACGGAAACACCGTCAACGTGTCGCCTTCTTCAACCACCTGCGCGCCGCAGCGGGTGAGTTCGGTGCGCAGAGCCGCGACGCGCTCGCATTCCTGCACGCGCAGGCGGCCAAGGTCGGTGAACCGCGTCGGCCGGTCCGCGAGCGGCGCGAGCACCACCGCCGTCAGGATGCTGTCGCCCAAGTCGCGGCGGCGGGAAATCCCGGCCGGCAACGGGAGAAAGCGCGGGAACGCGGCGTCGATTTGCCAGGTTGAGGCCGGCCAGTGCAGCGGGCGGATGCGGGTGGCGGGTTCACCGCCAGCGGCGGCACCGTTCACCAGCCAGTCGGCGGCCCAGAAATAACTGCCGCTCGAAGCGTCCGGCTCGATTTGGAGTCGGCCGCCCGCCGCGGGGAAAGCCTTCACCAACGCGCGGGTCATCTCGACGTACGGCTGTTCGTCCGCGTTGTCGCCGGCCACCTCGACTTCCCAGCCGCCGACGCTGGCGCTCAACAGCAAGGCGGAAGCGAACTGCGAACTCTCGGCCACGCTGACCCGACAATGGCCCGGCCGCGGCCCGGCGCCGTGGATCACCGCCGGCAGTTTGTCGTTGGGCGAGTCAACGCGGTAGCCGAGGTCGCGCAACGCCGCGAACAGCGCCGCTTGCGGGCGCTCGTGCATTCGCGGCACGCCGCGAAGCCGGTAGGCGCCTTCGCCCAGGCAAACCATCGCCGCCAGGAAGCGCGCCGCCGTGCCGGCGTTGCCCACGAAGAGTTCGAGCGGTTGCTCCGCGGTGCCGCCGCGCGGAACCCGACCTGCCTGGCCATAGACCGTGATGGTGCGGTTGCCCGGCTCGGCGGGGTCGGCCGCCACGGTTACCAGGAACCCCAGTTCTTGCAGGCATTCGACCATCACCTGCGTGTCTTCGCTCCACAAAGCGCCGCGCAACTCGGTTTCGCCCGCCGCCAGCGCGGCGAGCACGAGCGCGCGATTGGTGAGGCTTTTCGAGCCCGGCACGGTGATCTGCGCCCGCACCGGTCCGGCCAGCGGATCAATCGCGATGACGGCGGGAAGGGGCATCGGGTCGGACGTCCGCGGTCGGTTCACTCGGCCGGGCTGCGCACGGCCCGGTGGTTCATCCAGGCGTCCCGGCGGCTCTTAGCGGAGC
Organism: bacterium; assembly: GCA_021839785.1. Next base: position 7,765 of record JAKCAB010000879.1, read on the forward strand.
TGAGCAATTGGGCGACTGCCTCCGGGCTGCCGCGGTCGATCGCGTCCCGCAAGCCGCGCAGGCGCGCGATGAAGTCGTCGATGGCCTGGGCGACCGGCTGCCGGTTGGCCAACAAGATGTCGCGCCACATTTCCGGCGAACCCGAGGCGATCCGGGTGCAATCGCGGAAACCGCCAGCGCACAGCCGGGCCTGCTCGGGCGCCGCGGCTGGGTCCAACACCAGGCTCGCCAACGACACTGCCACCGCCTGCGGCAGGTGGCTCGCGCGAGCCACCAGTTCGTCGTGCGCCGCCGGGGACAGCCGCAGCACGCCGGCGCCCACCGCGCTCCACAGCGCTTCGATTTTCGCCAGCGCCGCGGCATCCGATTGCGGTGTGGGTGTGACCGCGCAGACCGCGCCTTCGAACAAGTCAGGCCGCGCCGCGCCGACACCCGCTTTTTCCGAGCCGGCCATCGGGTGACTGCCGATGAAATGCGCGCCCGCCCCGGCACAGAGCGGCTCCAATTCGGCGACCACTCCGCCTTTGACGCTGCCCACGTCGGTGACGAGCGCTCCGCGCTTGAGCGCCGGCGCCGCCAGTTCCGCCAGCCCGCGCATCTGACCGATCGGCGTGCTGAAGACGACCAGATCGGCCTCGCGCGTGGCGGCGGCGAGATCGGTGGTCGCCTCATCCACCGCGCCCGCCTGGCGGCAATCGGCCACGCTGGCCGCGCGGCGCACGTAACCGTGGACGCTGCCCGCCAGCCGGCGTTG
>JAKCAB010000879.1:8528-12730 GCA_021839785.1 bacterium
GATCTCGGAGCGCCAGACCGAGCGAGCCGCCCAGCAAGCCAACGCCGATGAGGGTGACCTTGCGGAACAACACGCCGCGGAGTGTCCAAAGCGCGCTTCCGCGCCGCAAGCGGCAAGTGCAGGGTCGCGCCGGCTTTCGCGGCTCGCCGGTCACCTGGCGGGCGGTTAACCTGCCCACCATGCTGATGGACATCCTGACGGTCTTCAACGCGCTCAAGACCTACAGTTATTACGCCCTGGGGGTGCTGGTGCCGGTGCTGAACGTAGTCTTTGCCGGAGCGGTGTTCCTCGATGCGCGACGGCTCGTGGCGCGTGGACAAAAGCCGGTTCTGCTCAGTGGCCCGGTCTGGGCGGCCGGCACATTGCTCCTTGGCCTGCCGGCGCTGGTCTTTTACTGGGCGGCCCACCATTCCTCGTTGCGCGGCGGCGAGCCGGCGACCCGCTAAGGCCGCTCCACAAGACGGGGCGGGTACACGGGGTAGATGAGTTGCGAATTGTCGGGCACCACGCCTTTGACGGGCGGCACCGGTCGCGGCGGGTGGATCGGGTAAAGCAAGCCGGGGTAGTCGAGCGTCCTGGGCCGCCGACCCGCCGGCGAGTTCGGGCGCGGTGGGGTCAATTTCGAAGCAGAAGTTCGCGATTTCGGAGCGCCAGGCGGCAAGACGAGAGTCCAGGGCTGTTCCTTTCCGCGCGATGGAATTGTCAGTTGGTTCGCCCGGAGGTTGGTTCGCAGCGCAAGGATTTGGCCTGGCTTGGTGTCTTGGCGCTGGGCCGGTTCCGCGGTCACAGTCGGTCGCGTTGTGGGCGAGGAGGCTGGTCGAGCCCCGGCGGCGGCGGCCTGGCACGCGGCGGCAAACGTCAGCAGCAGCGAGGCGAGTGAAACAACGATCGCTTTCATGGCAAAACCATTGGACGGAATCGGCACCGCGGCTGCTTCCGTACCCGAGGTTGTCCGAAGTCGGCCCAAACCCGACCCGAAACCGACTTGCCGGGAAGCGGCTTGGCTTTTAGCTTTGCGTCATGCCGGTTTCAACCGCCAGCGCGCCGCGCAAGGGACCGCGGCTCATGACCGCCGAGGAATTCCTCGACTGGCTCGAGCCCGGCGTTCATGCGGACTTGATTCAAGGGGAGACCGTGATGCATTCGCCCGTCAACTTTCGCCACGCCGACCTGCTCAACTTCGTGGACTACTTGCTCCGGTCTTACGTCGAGGCGCACAAGCTGGGCCGGTTGTATCGCGAAGTCGTGGCCGTGCGGCTCAGTCCCCGGCAGGTGTTTCTGCCCGACCTGGCGTTCTTCACCAACGAACAGGTGGCGCGGCTGGCGTCCACGCACGCCGCCTTCGCGCCGACGCTGGTGGTGGAGGCGCTCTCGCCGCGCACCGCGCATTTGGATTCTGGCCCGAAGTTCGCCGCCTATGAGCTGCACGGCGTCGAGGAGTACTGGATTCTCGACCCGGACCACCTCGCCCATGAGTTTTACCGGCGCGAAGGCGAAACGTTCGTGCCGTTTGCCGACGAGGAAGAGCCGGTGATTCACAGCCACACCATCAAAGGCTTCTGGCTGAAGCGCGCCTGGCTCAATCCCCACAAATTGCCGGCGGTGCGACCGTGCCTGGCGGAGTTGGGGGTCGGCTGAGCGACGCGCTCAGCGCGATAAAATCCACTCCGCCGCCGCCGGCAAATCGTCCAACACCACCGCGCGGCCGAGTTGCTCGCGGTGCTGCTGCTCCGTTTCCGCGCCGTATCCGGTCCGAACGAGGAGGCTTCGCCGCACGCCGGCGTTCCAGCCACATTCGAGGTCGATCAGTTTGTCGCCGACCATGTAACTCGCGCCCAAGTCCAGGCCGAACTCGTCGCGGGCATCGAACAGGAATTGCGGGGACGGCTTGCGGCCGCGGCTGGGTTGGTCCGGCGCTTCCGGCGCGAAGTAGATTTTGTCGAAACGGATGCCGTGCGGCGCGAGCAATTCGAGCAGGCGCGCGTTGACGCGGTGCAAGTCCCCCTCGGCGTAATAGCCACGGCCGATGCCGGATTGGTTCGTGACGATGAACAGCCGGAAGCGCGCGTCCTGAAGCCTTCTCAACGCCGCTGGCACGCCGGGTAACAACTCCACTTGGGCCGGATCGCTGAGGTAATTGCGCTCGACGTTCAGCGTCCCGTCGCGGTCAAGAAACACGGCACGATGCACGGGCGCGGAGCTTGGGCCGGCGCCCCGAAAACGCAAGCTGCTGCCGCCGGCTGCCGTTTCGTCGCGCCAGAAAAAAGCTGCAAGCCGAGACGTCTCCCGTTACCGTGCCGCCATGGATCCGCTGCTGCAGCTCCTTCATGACAATGCCGCCCTCAAGCCGGCTCAACTCGCCGCCATGCTCAACCTCTCCGAGGCGGAGGTGACCGCGAAGATCCGGGCCTACGAGGCGGACCATATCATCCTCGGTTACCGCACCATCCTGAACGAGGAAAAGCTAGGGGTGGATATGGTCCGCGCGGTCATCGAAGTGCGGATCACCCCCGAGCGCGAAGGCGGTTTCGACCGCATCGCCGAGCGGGTGGCCAAGTACTCCGAAGTGCGGTCCTGTTATCTGATGTCCGGCGCGTACGACTTGCTGGTGGAAGTGGAAGGCCACGACCTGCGCGAAGTGGCAATGTTCGTTTCCGAGAAACTCGCGACCATCCAGGGTGTGCTTTCGACGGCGACACACTTCATGCTCAAGCCTTACAAGGAGCAAGGCGTGCTGATGAAACCCGACCGGCACGAGGAACGGCTGGCCGTGACGCCGTAAACCGCGCGGCGCGGCGGTCGCAATCTGGGGAGCACCCGCGCGGCTCGCGGGTAATCGTCGCCCCGGACCACATTTCCCCCGGCGAAAGTCAAAGGCAGTGTCCGCAGAGGTGTGTTGGGCGAGGCCGCCCAACCCCGCACGCCGGCGGCGTGCGCTCCCGGCGTGTGCGTCCCGATGCGCGGCGGTTTCAGCGCCGCGTCAAGGCACAAAGTTCAGCGCGGAGTCGGCCGGGACCGCCGGCAAATCGGCCGGCGGCTCGGTCGGTGCCGCCGGAAGCTCAATTAAGCTGCGCAGTTCCCGGCTGCGCTTGGTGTCGCCACCGGTGGCGAGGTAGAACTGGCCGGCCTCCACGCCGGCGTCGATGTTTTCCTTGGACTCCCATTTGGCGCCGGAAGCGGTGAACCGCGCCTTTGCCAGTGCGGTCCAGCCGGTTGCCGTCGTCTTCACCCAGCCGTTGAAATAGCGCGCCCGGCGAACGTCATGGACGCTTTGACCGTCGCGGCGGAAATCCTCCACAAACGAGTAGAGGCCGCGCAGCGGCTGCCCGCCGGTGCGCGTGCGAAAAGTCACCAAGTGCTTCCACTCCTTGCGGTCCGGCAGCCACAGGTAGCCGGCGTAGGCGGTCTTGTGGCTCTGCACGGTGGCGGTGACCAGGAAGCGGTTCGTCCCGCCCAGCTTCCAATCGAAGTCCGTCATGCACTGGCCGCCGGTGCCTTCGCCGCCGAAGCGCCGGATGCGCACCCCGTCGCCTTGGTGGAGCAACTCGACGCGGTCCTCCAGTTTGACCGCGTTGGCGTCGTCGCCTTTGGACGGATCCCAGACCGAAAAGATCGCGACCTTCCGGCCGTTGCCGAGTTCCTGAATGCCGTAGTAGCCGGTGTTCCAGCCGCAGGCCATGAAATAGCTGCCGGCGGAGGACCGGTCCACGGCCATCTCCAGGTAAAACGCCTGGCAATCGGGCGCCACCCAACCCAAATGCACCGAACGCGCCGCTCGGGGTGCGGGATCGGGCGTCTCCGCGGCGCGGGCAGCGGGCGCAAGTTCGAGACCTGAGGCCGCCAAGGCAGCGCAGGCCAGGGCAAGGACGGGAGTGCGGAACGGCGTCACGCGCCCACGATGTGGTGTCAGCCGGACATGGTCGAGATGGAATTCGGCAGCGTCGAACGCAGGAGCGCTTCCAGTTTTTGGGTGCGGGGCACCCAAGCGACCGGTTTTCCCCAGCGGAGCAATTTTTGTCGCAATTGCGACATTTTTTGTACCAGGCAGCACCGCCGCTTCCCATTTCCACGGCGGGACAACGGGCCCTGACCGAGCCGGCCGTTGGCAAATCGTCAAATCACTGAGCCTCAGCCAGAAACTGAACTGCGCGCCGCTCGCAGCGCCGCAATGGCGGTCTCGATGTCGGCCGCGGAGACTTCGA
>JAKCAB010000586.1 GCA_021839785.1 bacterium
CGGCCAGCCGCGGCGCGCCTTCTTCCCACAATGTCCAGCCCCGATCGAGCTCCGCGCGCGGCGCGAACGGGCTTTGGGGCTGACTGGCCAGCAACAACTCGAACTGAGTGCGCGCTTGCGCCAGCGCGTTCGTTTTGGCCTGCGTGTTTTCCGGGGTAACCGGCGTGGCGGGATCGGCCAGCCGGTAATACTCGCGGAGTTGCGCCTCGCCCAGCGCGAACCGCGCGAAGTCGATCAACTCGTCTTGCGGGTTTTGGGCCACGAACGTCTGCAATCGCTGCATCGCGCGGCCCGGCGGTCCCGGATTGCGGCTCATCTCGACCACTTTTTCCAAGGCCAGCCGGCGCTGCGTGGACGGGGCGTTGGTGGCCAGGTTCCGCTCGAAGGCGTCCAGCGCGGCGTCGGGCTGCTTCAAGCCTTCAAAGATCCGGCCCTGCAAATCGGCCGCCTCGGCCAGCAGCGTGCTGGGCAGGGTGTTGGTGACGGTGGTCCAGAGATTGGTGGTGTGCGCCAGCGCCTCCGGCAGGCGACCGGCGAGCAGCGCGGCCCGCGCGAGCAGGAGCTGGCGTTGCCATTCGATCGGCGGCGGCAACGCCGGACCCGCCATTTGCGCCAGCACTTGTTCGCCGCCCGGAATGTCGTTCAAACCGATCTGCAATTGCGCCAACAACAGCCGGCCCCGCTGCGTCCATTCGCTGTCCGGCGCGGCCTTGGAAGCCAACTGGAACGGGCCGTTGGGATCGCGCAACCGCGCGCTGGCTTGGACCGGGTCGCCGGCCCGGTACCGGGCGAGCGCCTCCTGCACGGCGGCCTCCAACCGCCGCGAGGAATTGGGGAAATCCGCCGCCACGCGGGCGAAACTCTCGGCGGCGGCGCTCCAGTCGCCTTTCTCGAAACGGGCCTGTGCTTGCCAGAAGGCGAACTCGTCCGCGAGCGCGCCGGCCCCCGCCTGATGGGTGGCTAGGAGGCTGATGGCGTCGTCGTACCGGTGCAAGGCCAGCCGCGATTGTGCCTGCAACAGAATCACCGCCGGCAGGCGGGTTGAGTTGGTGTACTGGGCGGCAAAGCGGGTGGCATCGCGTTCGACGAACTCGTGGAGGCGGTCCCGGAACTCCCGCACCAGCGCGTCGGCGGCGCGTTCTTCCTCGGCGCTGGCCGCCGCCAGGCGCGGGAGCAGCAGCGCCCCGGCCAGCCACAACCAGCAGCAGACCTTGAGCAACCAAGTTCGCATGGACGGATTGGACGTCGCCATGGCGGGGCCTATTTCGAGGGCGTCAGGACGCGACGCAGGTAACGGCCGGTGTGACTGGCCGCGCACTGGATGATTTGTTCCGGCCGGCCGGCGGCGACGATCTGGCCGCCGCCCGCGCCACCTTCGGGGCCGAGGTCCACGATCCAGTCGGCGCACTTGATCACATCTAGGTTGTGTTCGATCACGACCAGAGTGTTGCCGGCAGCGCGCAGCTTGAACAGCACTTCAAGCAATTTGGCCACGTCGTGGAAGTGCAGGCCGGTGGTGGGTTCGTCCAGGAGGTACAACGTGTGGCCGAGCTGGCGCTTGCTCAACTCGGCCGCCAGCTTGAGCCGTTGGGCCTCGCCGCCGCTCAGCGTGGTGGCGGACTGCCCCAACCGCAAGTAGCCCAGGCCGACTTCGGCCAGCGTCACGCTCGCTTCGTGAATGGCCGGGACGGCGCGGAAAAAGTTCACCGCCTCGTCCACGGTCAGGTCCAACACGTCAGCAACGTTCAGGCCCTTGTAAGCGATCTCGAGCGTCTCGCGATTGTACCGGCGCCCGCCGCAGGCCTCGCAGGTCACATAGACCGGCGGCAGGAAGTTCATTTCGATTTTGATCAGGCCGTCGCCTTCGCACTTCTCGCACCGGCCACTACGCACGTTGAAGCTGAACCGGCCGGCATCGTAACCGCGCACCCGCGCCGCGGGCAGTTTCGCGAACAGCTCGCGGATGTCGTTGAAAATGCCGGTGTACGTGGCGGGGTTGCTCCGTGGCGTCCGCCCGATGGGCGACTGGTCAATCACGATCATCTTGCCCAGGTGCTCGATGCCGTTGATCGCGTCGTGCGTGCCCGGCCGCGCCGTGGCGCCGTAAAGCCGCCGGGCCAGCGCGCGACGCAGGATGTCGTCCACGAGCGTGCTCTTGCCGGAGCCGCTGACGCCGGTCACGCAGGTGAACGCGCCGATCGGCAGGCGCACGGTGAGGTTCTGCAAATTGTTCTCCCGGGCGCCGACGATCTCCAGCCAGCCTTTCTCGCCGAGCATTTTCAACGGCTGGCCCGGCGGTGTCACGGTCAGGTCCCCGCGCAGGTACTGTCCGGTCAGCGAACGCGGGTGCGCCTCGATTTCCGCCACCGTGCCGGCTGCGACCAATTCCCCGCCGTGGACGCCCGCGCCGGGGCCGAGGTCCAGGATGTAATCCGCCCGGCGGATCGTTTCCTCGTCATGCTCGACCACGATGACCGAGTTGCCGAGATCGCGCAGACCCGCG
>JAKCAB010000753.1 GCA_021839785.1 bacterium
AGGTGTTTGCCTTCCGTGAACGCGAGGCCCAGAAAGTGATGCAACGGCTTGCCGGCGCGCTTCGCGGCTCCATCCAGCAGCGCAATGTCCAGCGCACCCTTGGCGCAGAAACTGCCCCGACCGACCGAGTCGAGATAGGCTTTGCTGCCTTCGAGGTCGGAAAAGGAGAGCTGGTAAGGGTTGACGCGCTCGAGGAAGGCGATCACCGAATCCGGTGACTCGTCGTAGCGCGGGGAAGGCGCCGCCTCGCCGAGGCCGGTCACGCCGTCCTTGTCCGTCAACTCCACGAACACGACCGGCTCGCGATCCGTTCCCCCGTCGCCGTTGGGTCCCAACTCGCGGGCAATGGTCCAGCGGTGCGCCAATTGCAATTCGTAGCGCCAGAAACGCATTCTCATGGGCGGAAACCCAAAATCAAAGCCGCCGCCGACGCAATCCCAGACTTGATTCCACCAGGCGCCCGAGCGCCTCCGGATTATTGGCGCGCGACCATCCCGGTCGCTGCCACGGGGGCTTGCTGGCGACAAGGCCCGTCGGGTCGCGGATTGGACATCCGCGCTCCTGTTTTGGGGCGCGCGACCGTCCGGGTTGCCGCTGGTTCGATCTCGCCGGCGGCACAAAGGATAGACAAAACGGGCGACTTGCCGCGTCATGGTTGGCAGACATGCCACCGCGGCCCGCATTGGAGCGGCTTTACGACGAACACGCCCAGGCGTTGTTCGCCTTTCTGCTGAACTTCACGCGCCACGAGGCCGAGACCCGCGACGCGTTGCAGGAAATCTTCTGCCGGCTGGCCCGGCGCCCAGAATTGCTGGCTGGCGTGCGCGACGAACGCGCGTTTCTCCTTCGCCTGGCGCACAACGTGGCGGTGGATCAACAGCGTCGCCGCGCAAGCCGTGAACGCACCACCGAGGCGCTGGCCGCGGAAGGCGACGACCTCTTTGCGTCTTCAGAAGACCCGGACCTCCAGGCGTTCCGGCAACAACTCGCCGCCGCGCTGGCCGAACTCCCGCCCGAGCAGCGCGCCGTCGTGCACCTGAAACTCTGGGAAGGTCTCACCTTCGAGGCGATTGCCGCAACGCTGGGCATTCCCCTGAACACCGCCGCCAGCCGGTACCGCTACGGCCTAGACAAATTGCGCGCCCGGCTGCGTCCCCTTTACGACGAGATCAAATGAACTTCGACGACTTCGAATCCGAACTCCGCCGCCAGCCCATCCAGTCCGTCCCGTTTGCCTGGCGGAACGAGATCCTTGCTGCTGCCCGGCAAGCCGGCGAACCGCCCGTCGCTCCACGCCTTTCGCTCGCGGCGGTTTTGCGCGACTGGCTGTGGCCGCACCCGGTAGCCTGGGGCGGGTTGGCCGCCGCGTGGGGGTTGATCTTCGCCTTGAATCTCGCCGCCAGCGGCACGTCGCCGGTGAGCATTTGGCCGGCCTCCCGGGCGTTTGCCTCCTTCGGCAACTACTGGCAGGCGCAGCAAAAGCTGGTCTCCGAACTGCTGGATTTCCCGGACGCGGAGCCGGCTTTGCCGCCGCGGCGCCTCGTCGCGCCGCGCGGCACCAACTCGGACTCTTCCTTCATCGAACCTCACGACTATGCGCAAATGGCTTAAACGAATCGCGTTCGTCCTGGCGGCGCTGGCTACTTTGCTGGCGCTGATCTGGGCCGAGGAAAACTACCGCGGCAAACGCGCTTGGGAGGCTTGCCGGCGCGAACTGGAGGCCAAGGGCGAAAAGCTCGACTGGGCCGCGTTCGCCCCGCCCCAGGTGCCGGACGACCAGAATTTCCTGAAGACACCGTTCCTGGCCGCCGCGCTCGCCGCGCCGACCAACGCGCTGGCGTTCGACGAGGAGCCGCCGAAAAATGCGACGCAAGAACGCCTGGCCCAGCAATGGCAGTGGGCAAGTTGGCTTACGCCGGGCGATTGGCGACGGGGAACCGTGGCGAGCTTGGAACAGTGGCAGCAGGAACTCCGCGCCACCAACGATTCGCGTTTCGATGCCGGCAGGGTCATGCGTTACGGCCTTTCGACCAACGCGCCAAGCACGCCCGCGCAGCCCGCCATCACCGATCCCGACTGGCTGGCTTTGCGTGCCCGGCCGGCTGGGACGCCGCTCGAAGATCTGCAATTCCTGCTGCAACAGCACCGAGCCGATCTCGACGAACTTCGTGCCGCGGCCCGCCGGCCTTACGCCGTGTTCGAGGAAAGCCAGTTTGAGCCGAGCGCTGCTTTGCCACGCTACGCAGTGCTCAAGAGTTTGGTGGCGCCTTTTCGTGCCTCGGCTTGCGTGGAACTCGAAGCCGGCAAACCTGACGCCGCGTTGGCTGACATTGCCACGATTTTTGCTCTCGCCGAGGCGGCCGGCAGCGAGCCGGTCTTGATTGGCGGACTCGTTCAGATCGCCATCATCGACCTCAGCCTCCAGCCGGTTTGGTTTGGACTGGCGAAGCATCTTTGGCAGGAGCCGCAACTGGTTCAACTCGAAGCGCGCCTGGCCCGGATGAATATCGTGGCCGACATTCAACGCTGTCTCCGCGGCGAGCGCACCTATGCCTTGGCCCTCATGACTGGGGGCAATGCAGGCGGCGGCGCCAAATCAGACCCGAGCGACTCGGCCACGAGGAACGCCTTAAGGTCCTTACCTGCGGGTTTCCGATACCAGAGCGAGGTCCACATCGCCCGTGCCGTTCAATTCCTGATCGACAAGTTCGACCCGGCTGGGCCGTCCGTGAAACTCTCCACTGACATGAGCCTCGAGGTGAGGTCGTATTTCAAGCGGCGCACCTTGTACAACACACTCGCCTACATGCTCCTCCCCGCGTTGGCCAAAGCCGACGAGAAAGCTGCGTCCGAGCAGGCCGGCGTGACGCTGGCGCGGGTCGCGTGTGCGCTCGAACGGCACCGCCTCGCCACCGGCGCCTACCCGGAGCAGTTGACCGAACTGACGCCGCGGTTCATTGACCGCCTCCCGGTCGATCCCGTGAACGGGCAGCCGCTCAAGTACCGTCGCGAGGCGCCCGACCGGTTCGTGCTCTACTCCGTCGGTTTCAACCTCAAGGACGATGGCGGCCAGCCGGGCGTCACGTCCAAAGGCGCGCCCAACGCGCGTGAAGGCGACTGGGTCTGGCGCAGCGAGCCGGTGACGAATTGACTTCGAATTGCCGCCGCGTCTGGCCGCGCGTGGCCTCCTTAAACGCGCTCGCTGATGCGAGCGCCAGTCATGCCGGATGCCGGCAGGGTGGGGAGGCTGCGAAAAACGTCAGTCGCAAACGATACTGCTCTCCAACCATACCGTGGCGGGCTGTGCGGATCGGCTTGCGCTTGCCGGATCCCGCGGCTCGCTGGCACTCTTTTCCGCCAGAAATTCCGGGCCAACACGATGAATCAACTCCTGCACTCGCAACCGCGCAGCCTTCGCTGCGACGGCCAGACCGGCGATCCTTTCGGACGATGAAATTCGCTGCCAAGTCCGCCCGTGCATGGCTGGCCGTGGTCTTTGGCCTCGCGTTGTGGGCGCTGGGCAGCGGTTGCCGCGTCGTGCAAACGGCAGCGGATTTGCCGGGAAGCGCCGTGCGGGTGGTGCTGCCCGGACACCAGAAATCCGAGGCGATCGACCTGCTGGCGCTTCAGCAGACGTTGATGCGGTTCAGCGACGAGTACTCGGCCCAGTTGGCCGCGGCCGTGGATGATCTCCGACGCGAGGGCGGTCCGCTGGACCGTCTGGAAACCCAGCGCATGAAGTATGCGGCTTACTCCGAGATGTGGACCATCGCCGCCAGCCCCAACGCCTTGGCGGGTCTCTTGGATATGGTCGCGGTGACCACGCTGGTCCGGATGACGGCTGAAGATTACTGGCTGCCCAAAGTGTACGGCGAGTCGGCGCGACCGTTTTGCCAGATCGCGCGGATTGCCGAAACGAACATCTGGAAGGTGGCGGCCACCGCGCTGACGCCGGCGCAGCAGGACGAACTGCGGCAGGCGATCGAAACTTGGCACCGTCAACGGCCGGACCCCAAGGCGGTGCTTTCGACCCGGGCCGTGGGCCTCGCTTCGGACATCCTGCGGGCGCAGGCGGGCGGCAAGGAAACGCCAGCCGCCAGCAGCGTTTTTGGGATCATCGGCCTGGACCCGCTGGCGGGTCTTGACCCGGCAACCCAGGAATTGGCGCAGACACGGATGTTCGGCGAGCGGGCCTTGTTTGTGATGCAGCGGATGCCGGTGCTCCTTCGCCTCCAGACCGAAATTTTCACGCTCGGCGCGGCGGCGTTGCCGGAAACCCAGGGGTTGTTGACCAATTCTATCCGCCTGGCGGGCGCGATGGAGCAGTTTGGCCAGGTGGCCCAGGAACTGCCCGACCGCCTGAGCCGCGAACGCGCGGAGATTCTCAAGTCGCTGACCGCCCAGGAGTCCGAATTGCGCGCGCTCGCCACGGACACGCGTCTGACCTTGGAGGCCGGCTCGCAAATGGCCAGCAACCTTGACACTGCCTTGAAGAGCTTTGACGCCGTGGTGCAGCGTCTCGGGTCGGGACCGCCGAAGACAAACAGCGAGCCGTTCCGCATCCAGGATTACACCGAGGCGGCGGCCCAAATCGATGCCACCGCCCAGCGGCTCACGGAAGTGCTGCAACGCTTCGATCAAACCCTCGGCTCGACCAACCTGGCGGCGGCTTCCGCGCAAGCCACAGTGGCGGTCCAAGCCGCGGAAGCCGGGGGCCGGGCGCTGGTCGAATATGCCTTCTGGAAGTCGCTTCTCCTCCTGGCATGTGCGTGCGTTCTGTTTCTGGCTACGGCCGTGTTACGGCGCTGGCTGGTAATGAAGTTCGGTCTGAAGCAACCGAATCACCCGGCCCGCTCAGAGCGGACCACCGCCCCGCCGCCTTCCCAGCCGTGACCACCAGGTCGCGGCCGCGCTTCGCCAACGGCATTCGCTTTGATTCGCGGACGAGGCGTTGAAGGGCCGCAGGCGACGGCTTGCCGTTGGCTTGGCGGACGCTGCCAACCGCCGTGTGGTGTTTTGGTTGGACGCTGCGGGCGCTTTTGTTAAAGAGAGCCGCATCGCCACCATTACATGAACCGACCAAGCTTGTTCCTCGGCATCGCGTTGGCTCTGGCTCACTCGCGGGTCGTGAGTGACCCACTGCAATGGCAGGCGGGTTCGGGGTTCCGGTCGGCCGCGGTCACGGTGCCGGCCGAAGAAAAGACCGGCTTTACCATCCAACCCCCGACGCAGACCGGCATCGCCTTCACCAACTGGCTGGCCGAGGATCGTTATCTCACCAACCAAATTCTCCTCAACGGTTCCGGCGTGGCGGCGGGCGACGTGGACGGCGATGGCCTTTGTGACCTGTATTTTTGCGGTCTCGACAATGCCAACGCGCTGTATCGGAACCTTGGCAACTGGCGCTTCCAGGACATCACGGCTTCGGCCGGCGTGGCGTGCGCGGACCAGCCATCGTCGGGCGCGGCGCTGGCGGACGTGGACGGCGATGGCGACCTGGACTTGCTGGTGAACGGCGTCGGCACTGGCACCCGCCTGTTTCTCAACGACGGCCACGCCCATTTCAGCGAGGCTACGCGCCCGGCCGGGTTGGTGGGAGGCACCGGCGCTACTTCGCTGGCCCTGGCGGACATCGACGGCGACGGCGATCTCGACCTTTACGTGGTCAATTACCGCACCACCACATTCCGCGACGAACCGCCGAAGCGTTACAGCGTGGCGACTGCCAACGGCAAGTTCGACTTGGTCGCCGTGGACGGTCGCCCGGTGACCGCACCTGATCTGAGAGGCCGCTTCAGCGTCAACCGCGAGACCGGCGTCCTCGAGAACGGCGAAGCGGACGTGCTTTATCGAAACGCCGGGCACGGACACTTCACGCCGGTGGATTGGACCGACGGCACGTTTCTCGACGAAGACGGCAAGCCGATGGCTGTGCCTTACGACTGGGGGTTGTCCGCAATGTTCCACGACCTGAACGGCGACGGCGCGCCGGACCTTTATGTCTGCAACGATTTCCACTCGCCGGACCGCATCTGGATCAACGACGGCAAAGGCCGATTCCGCGCCATCCCGCGCCTGGCGATCCGCCAGACGAGCATTTTTTCGATGGGCCTCGACATTGCCGACGTGGACCGCGACGGGCACGACGACTTCTTCGTGGCGGACATGTTCAGCCGGCAACACGCGCGCCGGCAGGTGCAGTTGATGGAGCGCCAGCCGATGGTGTTGCCGGTCGGCCGGCTGGACGATCGCCCGCAATACTCACGCAACACGCTGTTCTTTAACCGCGGCGACGGCACTTTCGCTGAAATCGCCCAGTACGCGGGCGTGGAAGCCTCTGACTGGACGTGGTGCCCGGTGTTCTTGGACGTGGATCTGGACGGCTTCGAGGACTTGCTTTGCATCACGGGCCACGTGCGCGACGCCCAGAACATCGACATCGCGCGGCGCATCGACGCACTCACGCGCAGTCGGAAGATGTCCTGGGCCGAACAATTGCGCCTGCGTCGATTGTTTCAGCGACTCGAAGTTCCCAACTACGCCTTCCGCAACCGCGGCGATTTGACCTTTGCGGAAATCAGCCACGCCTGGGGTTTCGACTCGCTCAAAGTCTCGCAAGGCGTGGCGCTGGCCGACCTCGACAACGACGGCGATTTAGATGTCGTGGTTAACTGCCTCAACGACGGCCCGCTCTTGTACCGGAATGACTCGACGCACCCGCGCGTGAGCGTGCGGTTGCGTGGCCGTCCGGCGAACACGGAAGGGATCGGCGCGCGCATCACGGTCTCGCAGGCCGGGCTGCCGGTTCAAAGCCAGGAGATCGTGGCCGGCGGGCGGTACCTTTCGAGCGACCAACCCGTGCGCGCGTTCGCGGCGACCAGCACCGATGCGAACTTGACCATCCGGGTTCGCTGGCGAAGCGGTCAGGAGAGCGGGGTCGCGCACGCGCGAGCCAATCGCCTTTACGAGATTGATGAGGCGGGCGCCGGCGCCGCGCCGGTTGCCGCGCCACCCGCGGAACCCCAGCCTTTTTTCAGCGACGTGAGCAACCTCATCGGTCACCGGCACCGCGAGGAGCTGTTTGACGATTTCCAACAGCAACCATTGCTCCCGCACAAATTCAGCCAGCTCGGGCCGGGCGTAAGCTGGTATGACGTGGACGGCGATGGCTGGAACGACTTGATCGTCGGCAGCGGGCGCGGCGGCAGGCTGGCGGTTTTCCGCACCAATGGCAAAGGTGGCTTCACACCATTCCACACCCTGGCCTTGGACGCGCCGATTGCGCGTGACCAGACGACCGTGCTGGGCTGGCAACGCGCGCCAGGCCAGGTCGTGCTCCTGGCCGGATCCGCCAATTACGAAGACGGGCGGACGAACGGGCCCGCGGTGGTTCAATACGATCTGGGCGCGCAAACGGCCGACACGAGTCTTCCCGGCCAGCGCAGCAGCACCGGACCGCTGGCGATGGCCGACGTCGATGGCGACGGGGATCTGGACTTGTTCGTCGGTGGTCGGGTGATCGCCGGGCGCTGTCCGGAACCCGCATCCTCGCTGGTGTTCCGAAACGATGGAGGTGCGCTCCATCTCGATTCGGAAGCCAGCCGGGCCTTCGCCGACGCGGGTTTGATCAGCGGGGCAGTGTTCACCGACCTGGACGGCGACGGTTTCCCCGAGTTGGTGCTGGCGTGCGAGTGGGGGGCGATCCACGTCTTTCGCAACGAGCGCGGCCACTTGACCGAATGGAACCCGCCGCTGACCTGGGCCGGGATCGCGACCAACCCCGCACCTACCTCGCCCCCCACCCCTCGCCCCTCGTTCCTCGCCGAACTCACCGGTTGGTGGAACAGCGTGGCCGCCGGCGATTTTGACGGTGATGGGCGGATGGACTTGATCGCGGGCAACTGGGGGCGCAATACCAAGTACCAAAGTCACCTGGCCGCGCCGCTGCACACGTATTACGGCGACTTGAACGACGACGGCTTCGTCGAAATCCTCGAAGCGTACGCCGATCCCGACCTCAAGAAGATCGTCCCGTTCCGCGACTGGGGCACGCTGGCGCAGTCGCTGCCGTTCATCCTGGAACGGTACGACAGCTACACCGCGTTCAGCACGGCGGGCGTCAGCGAAATCCTCGGTGACCGGATGAAACAAGTGAAAGATCTGCCGGTGGTAACGTTGGATTCGGTGGTGTTGCTGAACCGACAGGATCATTTCGAAGTCCGGCCGCTGCCCCGCGAGGCGCAGTTCGCGCCGGTGTTCGGCCTCGCGGTGGCGGATTTCGACGGCGACGGGCGCGAGGACGTGTTCGCGAGCCAGAACTTCTTCGCCGTGGCACCGCTCACTTCGCGTTGCGACGCCGGGCTGGGGGTGTGGCTGAAAGGCGACGGCGCGGGGAACTTCGATGCCGTCTCGGCTAAAGCGAGTGGTTTGTACGTTTTCGGCGAAGGACGCGGCGCGGCCGTGTGCGACTTCGACCACGACGGGCGCGTGGACCTGGCGGTCGGGCAGAACGGCGAAGCGACGCGGCTGTTCCACAATCGCGGCGGCAGGCCGGGACTGCGGGTGCGGCTGCGCGGGCCGGCGGGCAACCCGCAAGGCGTCGGCGCGGCGGTCCGCGCGGTTTATGCCGACGGCCGGCGCGGCCCGGCGCGTGAAATCCACGCCGGCAGCGGTTACTGGTCCCAAGACTCGGCCGAGGCGGTGCTCGGTCTGCCGCGCGAGGCTCGGAGATTGTGGGTTCGCTGGCCGGCGGGCGCGGAGGAACTCTTCACCCTGCCGCCCCAGGCCAAGTCGGTTACGATCGCCCCCAACAGGCCGCCGAATTGAAAAGAAAATGAAACTGGTGCCTTGACCGGCCACCCATTTTCTCCAAAAGTCTTCGCGATTCCCACAAGGGTAACCTGTTATGAAATACATACGACGACCTGTACCAATACTGCACTTCGCAACTATAGCGCTGGGTTTGGCGCTGCTTCCCGCAGCCTCGGCCCAGTTCAGCAAGGTGGTTTTTTCCGAAAACTTCAGCGGACCAACCATCGACAGCAGCAAGTTCGCGCCCGACGCCCCGTTTTTCGAGGGCGGCCAGGGCGACATTGCGGCCTCGCAGCACGACGGCGTGGTGCAGTTCACGGGGACGGTCAACCAGCAATGGTGGGCCGGCGCCACGTTGCGGGTGATTCCCACGTTTACCGCCTCCCCCGAAACCAACCTCGTGGTTTCCGTGGATCGCGTGGCTGAGGCTGGCGTCGGGACTTCCTCGCGCAGCGCCTTGTGGATCCAGGACATCACGACCAACCGCTTCGTGCTCTTCGCCGACAACCGGGGTGAAAACCACTGGGAGTACAATCGCAAGATCAACGAGGCGGGCGACCAACCCACCGGCGGCGGCACAGCCATTGCGACCTTCAACAACGATCCGGCGTTTCTGGACGAGGGCCTCCACACCATGAAGGCCGTCGCCAACGGGAGCACGGTCAAGCTGTATCTGGACGACGTGCTGGGCGCGGAAGTCAAATTCCCGTTCAGTGACCTGATTTTTCAGATTGGCAGTTATGCCCGCGCGAACGGCGACACGGCTGACACCACATTCGATAACCTGAAAGTCGAAGAAGTGGGCACGGCGACCTTCTCCACCACCACGCTGACGCTGGGTTCGGGCCAGACGGCCTCCGGCATCAAAGTGAGAATCCCGCCGGGCGCCAACGCCAGTTCGGCCGTCAGTTTGCGCGTGGTCAGCAGCAACCCGGCGGCCGCGATCCCGGTCGGCGCCAGCGGCGACACGCTGACGTTGAACTTCCCCGCCGGCGGCTCGAACGAGCAGACCATTGACGTTCAAAGCGTGGCGGTAGGCGGTTCGACCCTTACCCTCGCCAACGACCTCGGCCTGGGCGCCGGCAATACGCTCAAGGTCACCGTGGTTCCGGGCCCGGGCGTGCGGTTGACGGACGATTTCTCGGCCAACACGATCGACGCGGCGAAATGGGTGCGCAACGACGCGGGTCTCGAGACCGGCAGTGGCACGTTTGACGTGGCCCAGAGCGGTGGCCAACTCCACATCTCCGGCATCATCGACATCGCTTCTTACTGGGGTGGCGCGTCGCTGAAAACGGTGAACGAATATATCGCCACCAAAGACCTGCCGCTCGTGTTCGAGATGGACCGGGTTTCCATCGACAACCTGTATTACGACACGCCCGCCACCGCGGCGCGCACCGGGGTGTTCATCGCCACGGCGGACCGGTCGCAGTTCGTTTTCTTCGGCCAGGATTTGGGTGAGACCGGCTGGGAAGTAAACGTGAATCCCGGCAACCCGACCGGCAGCGGCACGGCGTTGGCAGCCTTCTCGGCGCTGGCCACCGACAAGGGCAGCCATCACGTGAAAATGGTCGCCGACGGTTCGACGGTGGAGGTGTTCTTGGACGGCGTGTCCGGCGGCAAGTTCGACTTCGCCGTTTCTTCGGGCATCCATTTTGAAGTCGGCGCCTACGCGCGCGACGTCAGCGACTACGTCGGTGGCGTCTTCGACAACGTCAAGATCGAAAACACTTTGCCGTGCGTCACCGTGTCTCCGGCCGACGTCTCGACCTTGCAGGGCGACACGAGCAACTTGCTCACGATCACGATTCCGAAGCTGCTGAACGCGGCCAATACGACCGTGACCATCACCAGCAGCGCGCCCGGCGTGGCCATCCCGGAGGGCGCTGTGAATGGCAGTCTGAACGTGGTGTTCCCACCGGGCAGCACCAACGTGAAGAGCGTGAGGTTGGTGGCGGTCGGCGTGGGCACCGCTCAGTTCACACTCACGGACGATCAAGGCGCCTGCGTCGCCAATGGCGTGAATGTCACCGTCACCCCGCCGCCGGTCACACTACTAAGCGATGACTTCTCCGGCAGCGTGGTTGACACCAGCAAGTGGCAGGTGGACCAAACGCCGCTGGTTGACGGTGGCGCCGCGACGGCGGATTCGGCCGTCACTTTGGTGAATGGACAGGCCGTGATGGCCGTCACCGCGGAGGTCGCTTCGTGGCCGGGGCTGGCCTTGGACACGGTCAAGACGTTCACCGCCGGCCCCACCGCGCCGGCAATTTTTGAAATCGACCGCGCCAAGTTGGGCTTCGTGCTCGTAACCGGCACGGGCGCCAAGCAACGCACCGGCGTCTGGGTCAAGGACAGCACCGGGACGAACTACGTGTTCTTCTGCGAATATGCGACCCACGACGGCACGGCGGGCGGCTGGCAGTATCATCGCCAGATTGGTCAGACTGGGGACACGCCCGTCACCGGCAACGGCGTGAGCATCGCCGCCTTTGCCCCGGCGATTTACAACGACCAGGGCAATCACCACATGAAAGTGGTCGCCAATGGTTCCACGGTGAAGCTGTACCTGGATGATGTGCTGGGTGCCGAAGTGCCGTTCCCATTCACCGATGGCATCACCTTCGGGTTTGGCACCTACGTCGCCGCGGCAACGGATATCGTCACCGGCACCTTCGACAATGCCAAGGTGTCCGGCGTGGCGCCGGCGCTCGGATCGCTCAGCGCCGCCAAACTGGGCGGGAACATCGTCATCTCCTGGACCGGCAGCGGCACGCTCCAGTCCGCGGACGCCCTGGGCAACACAACGGCCTGGACGGATGTCAGCCCGGCGCCGACGGGCAACAGCTACACGATCACCGCCGCCGCGCAGGCCACGCAGAAGTTCTACCGCTTGCGCCAATAACGGCCTACCCAACCTCAAGGCTCCCGGCGACGACAGCGTGCCGGGAGCCTTTTGGTTTTTGGAAGCCAGCCACGCAGCCCGAAACCTGGAGTTAAATCTCTTGTGACCCCGCCAGCCGCCTGGCCCAAGCCGGTTCGGAAACCAAGCGGGAGAACGCGCAAGTCCAGCGGCCGCGGACGTCCGTCCGCGCTCGCTCCCCCAAGGCTGCGCCGACCGATGTCGGCGGCGACGGCGGTTTTCCGGTGCAGAGGCTCAAAGACGTCGGCCCGGTTCTCGAACCGGGGCTGGGTGCTCCGCGACTCAGTTGGCCTGCCTTGGCAGCAGCCGAATCTGGCCTAGCCGGTAGCGGCGTTGGCCATCGGTGTCCGCGAGTGGCAGGGCGATCACTGGAGTGCCGTCACGCTGGCCAACCGAGACGAACACGTCATACGTGCCGGGTTGTGTCGGCGGCGCGTGGTTACCTGCGGGATCGCGGAACTGCAGGGCCACCGTGAACCGCGAAGTTAATTTGTGTTCCGGTGCCTGGTCTGGAGGGCCGACCTTTAGATCCCGCATGTCGAACGTTTCGTCGGTGTTGACGGAGACGATGCCGCCGCGGTCGTCCTTGAGTGTGAGCGCCCAGAAACCGCCACCGTAGCACGGTGCCATGCCGGCGTTGGCCCAAGCCGTTTCCACCGTGAACGGCTCGCCCAGCCGGACCTCCGCTGGCCAACTCATTGCCCGCAGTTGCAGCCGATAGCCCAGCCGCCGGTTGATGCGCGCGACGGTTTCGCGATTTTCGCTCAATTCCTCGCGTGGCCACCAGTGGATGCTCATGTAGCTGGCGTGGTAATCCTCGATGGACTTCAACAGCAGATCGCCGCTCCAGGCGCCGCGCTGCTTGGAGGCGCCGTAGTGCTCGTGTTCGAGAATCACCGGCCACCGCGGCCAAAACTCCTGCGCCATCTCGGCGTGGTACCAGGAGTTCGGCGGCGGTTGCACCAGGATGCTGTCGTCGC
>JAKCAB010000202.1 GCA_021839785.1 bacterium
GACTTCCTCAAAACCTCCGCCACCGCCGCGACCACAATCAGCGTGGCGGGTCTGGCGGTCAGCCGCTTCGCCCACGCCGCCGGCAGCGACGTGCTCCGCGTCGGCATGATCGGCTGCGGCGGACGCAACACCGGCGCCGGCGCCCAGGCCCTCAAGGCCGACCCCGGCACCAAGCTGGTCGCCATGTGCGACATCTTCCTCGACCGCGTGAAAAATGCCCGCGCCGCCATCCAAAACGAATTGACCCGCTCCGGCCGGCCCGACGCCGTCCAGGTGCCCGACAGCCAGTGCCTCACCGGTTTCGACAGCTTCAAGCAGGTCATCGCGCTCGCGGACGTGGTCTGCATCGCCAACGGCGCCAAGTTCCATCCGTACCACGCGCTGACCGCCATCCAGGCCGGCAAGCACGTCTTCGTCGAGAAACCGCACGGCATCGACCCGTACACCGTAAAAATGATGCGCCGGGCCTGCGCGCTCGCGAAGGAAAAGCAACTGTGCATCGTGTCCGGTCTGCACAGTCGTTACCACCCCGGTTACGCCGAGACCATCCAGCGCGTCCATGACGGCGCCATCGGTGACATCGTCAGCATCGAGGAAAACTTTCTCCGCGCGCCTTACGGCGTGACCGACCGCAAGCCCGGCCTCACCGAGCTCGAATGGCAGTGCAGCACCCAGTATCATTTCCGCTGGCTGTCCGGCGACGACGTGCCGCAGTCGCTCGTTCACAACATGGACCGCGCCCGCTGGGCATTGAAGGAAGCTGTGCCCGTCAAGTGCCACGGCCTGGGCGGGCGCTCCTCCATGACCGAGCCGATCTACGGCGATGTCTTCGACCACCACACCGTCGTCTATGAATTCCCGAACGGTGTGCGCGTCTATGCGCTCTGTCGCACCACCACCGGCTGTTACGACGAGGATTCCAGCCTGGTTTTCGGGAGCAAAGGCATGGCGAATGTGAAAGCCTGTCGCATCGCCGGCGAGACCAAGTGGCGCTGGCAACAGACGAGCAACGACCCGCACCAGGTCGATCCGTACCAGATCGAGCACGACCGTCTCTTTGCGGGCATCCGCTCGGGCAAGCCGGTCAACAACGGCAATTACATGGCCGACAGCACGATGACCACCGTGATGGGCCAGCTTTCCTGCTACACCGGCAAGGAAGTCGCGTGGGACCAGGTCAATGCCTCCGATTACTTTTACACGCTCAAGCCCGAAGATTGCCACGACGGCATGGAACCGCCCGCTAAACCCGGCCCGGACGGCACGTACCCGGTGCCCGTGCCGGGACGGACGAAAATGATTTGAATGGCTCCCTCAACAGTAGGCTGGAGCCCGCGCGGTTAACGGCTGGGTTTCGGACTGGCACTCGGCTGGACCCGCGGCATGATTGGCGGTGTGAAAGCACTTGTTCGCACCGCCATCATTCTTTTGCTATTCGCCCACGCTGTGGAAATCAGAATTGACGCCCGCGCTGACGACACGCCCTTGCCCACGACGCCGGCTCAAGCCCTGTCCGTCTCCGCCGAAGCGCAGGCGGATCGGGTCATCATCCGTGTCGCCGGCACGCCGTTCACCGAGTACATTTACCCGAACGACAGCAAGTATCCGTATTTCTTTCCCGTGCTGGGCCCGCGGTCGGGCAAGACCGTGACCGTCCGGAGGACCGAGCCTTACCCGCACCACAGTTCGATCTTCTTCGGCTGCGACCGCGTGAACGGCGGCAATTACTGGCAGGAAGGCCTTGACCGCGGCCGGATCGTATCGAAATCGGTGCGCGTCATCCGCGACCGCGACGACCGGATCGAGTTCGAGCAGGACTGTGCCTGGGAGCGCCCTGGCGCCGAATCGCCGTTTGCGGACCAGCGGCGCATCGCCGTCTCCGCGCCCAGCGCGGACGTGCGGTTCATCGACTTCGACGTGACGCTCACGGCGCAGATCGACGTGAAAATCGAGAAGACGAACCATTCGCTGTTCTCGGTTCGCGTCGCGCCGGAGCTGGCGGTCAAGGCCGGCGGCACGCTGATCAACGCGGCCGGCGACCTCGCTGAAAAAGGCACTTTCGGCAAACCCGCTGCCTGGGCGGATTACCGCGGCGCCCGCGACGGCATCGTCGAAGGCGTGGCCATCCTGTCGCATCCGCAGAACCGGTGGTTTCCCGAGCCGTGGTTCACCCGCGACTATGGTTTCATGTCGCCCACGCCGATGGAGTGGCTGCCCGGCGGCGAACTGAAGCTCGCGAAGGGCGAAAAACTGCACCTGCGTTACCGGGCGGTGATTCATGCTGGCGCGCCGTCGCAGGCCCAACTTGGGCAGTGGTTCGCGGATTGGGCGAAGCCGTAAGCGGCGGCTGGCTTTGGTGGGCGGCTGGTCGCGCTTGCGCTCCTTCGATCGGCTACTCTGCGGCCGCTCGATCGCTTGCGGCGGTCGCGGCAAATTGCCGCGGCGCGGCGACCAGCGCCGCCAGGTTTTCGCCCGGTGTGCCTGGCGAAACTCCGCCTCCCGCCGAAAGCAGCAGCCCGCGCGTGCCGCCATGCGCCTGTAAGCACTCGAACGCACGTTCCCGGACCGACTCCGACGGGCCTTGCGCCAGCACGTCAAGCGGCGGGACATTGCCCATCAGGCACAGGTCCGGCCCCACCAGCGCGCGCACCTTCGCGATTGGCTGGAGGTGCGTGAAGTTGAAGATGTGGATGCCCAACTCCGGCAGATGCGGATACGAAACCGGGTTGTCCGTGTCGTTGTGGAAGATTTTCACTGCGCCGGGAAAGGCGTCGAAAATCTCGCGCAGGTACGGGTGCGCGAACTCCCGGTAGTCCCGCGCCGACATCATGCCCGCGATGTCGTCGAGCACCAGGATGCCGGCCACTTCGCTCAACGCGCCGGCCTGCGCCGCCAGCCAGTCGCGCACCAGCGTCGTGGTCAGCCGCAACAGCCGGTGCGTTTCGGCCGGATTCAACTTCAACGCCAGCAGGAACTGCGTGACCCCCATCAAATGCGTGGCTACGGTGAGCGGCCCGCGCGCGGCGACCATTTTGATCGCGTGGCCGGCGTCCTTCACGCGCGGTTCGAGCCGGCGATACTGGTTCAAAATCACCGGCAGCCAGCCGTCCGTGAGGGGATTTGGCGGGCTGAGGCGATCCAGTTCTTCAATGCCACCGATCAGCGGATGCGCCACCGGCGTGCGGTCCGGAAACAGGCTAACCTTGCAGCCAAAGGCGCTCGGCTCGGCGGTCATGCCGATCTCGGCCCAGAAACCGGGCAGAAAGATCGCGCCGGGGAAGGCGCGCTCGACGCGGAGGTTCGCGTCCAGCCAAACCTCCGGCACGGTGAGGTAATCGAGCGTCGAGAGGCCGAGGTGGCCGGGAATCCACGGGCTGTCGATGATCAACGCTACCGGCACGGTGCCGGGATCCTCGCCGTGGGCGCAGCGTTCGATGAGCTTCCATTTCTCCGGAGTCATGCGCGTGTCGTTGGCGGGTGGTTGTAGGCAGCCACGGGAGTTGAAGCAACAGACTTCTCTGCCCACACCGAGGAAAAGCCACAGAGACGCAGCGCGGCCGAGCCGTAACCAAAAAATTTCGCGCGAAGGCCGCGAAGGCCAGAGAAGCTATTCTCATCCTTCGCCCTCTTCGCGTCCTTCGCGCGACAAAAAATCTTCGCAGAACGTGACGATGTTGGGGGATAGCACTGCAGAAGCATCGAGCTGAATTCGACTTGGCCACAACTCTTGTCTGCCAACCCAAAGAATGAACCAGCCCGGTGCTGTCAGCAGCCTAGGCTCGACGGAGTCTCGCCCCACCAGGGTGGTCGCCAGAATTCGGCCTCGACCGCGCGGAATTCGGGACGCGGTCTTTACATCGCGGCGGGCGTGACGACAATGCGCGCCAGCCAATCCGGAGAAGCCTGCCGCGCCGGCACGAAGCGTCTGGCGCACGGCCGGTTCTCGGCGTGGCGGAACAACCGGCTTTATGCCTTCCTCCAAAGAAACGAATTGTGCGACGGACTGCGATCTGGCCCGCTGGCCCTGCCCTTTCCGCCTGGACGACGCGCTCGCGCTGATCACCGGCGGCGGGAGCGGCCTGGGCCTGGCGATGGCGCGGTGCATGATCGCGGCCGGCGCGCGCGTGGTGTTGGCCGGCCGACGCGAGGCGCGGTTGAAAGAAGCCGTCAACAGCCTGGGCCGCCAGGCGGGGTATCTCGCGCACGACGTGACGGACCTCGCCGCAGCGCCGGCCCTTGTCGAACGGGTGACCCGCGAGTTCGGCCCAATCGGCATCCTGGTGAACAATGCCGGGGTTCATCTCAAGAAACCGGCGGTGGAGACGACCGAAGAGGAGTTCCTGCAAGTCCTGACCACGCACGTGCTGGGGGCGCACGCGTTGAGCCGGGCCGTGGCGCCGGCGATGATCGCGCGCGGAGCCGGCTCGATCCTGTTCATCGCCTCGATGGCCTCGCTGTTCGGCATCCCCAAGGTGGTCGCCTACTCGGCGGCCAAGAGCGCTTATGTGGGGATGGTGCGCGCGTTGGCCACGGAGTTGTCGCCGCACGGCGTGCGCGTCAACGCCATCGCGCCGGGTTGGATCGAGACCGACATGTCGCGCCAGGCGATGGCCGGCGATCCGGAGCGCGAGCGCAAGATTTTAAGTCGGACCCCGATGGCCCGGTTCGGCGAGCCGGATGACGTGGGCATGGCGGCGGTGTATTTGAGTTCGCCGGCGGCGCGGTTCATCACCGGCGTGGTCTTGCCAGTCGATGGCGGGGCGAGCATCGGCTTTTGACCGTTCCCATCGACCATGAAACTCGGCCTCGGCCTGTACCGGCACCAACTCGATCGCGACCATTACCGGTTTGCGAAGCAGTGCGGTTGCACGCACCTGGTGGCGCATCTCGTGGACTATTTCCGCTCGTCGCGGTCGAACCGGCCTGGCGATCAACCGGTAGGCGGCGACGCTGGCTGGGGTCTGGCCGGCGACCCGGATCGCTTGTGGACTTACGAGGAATTGGCGGCGCTGCGGGCCGAGATCAACGCGGCGGGGCTCGAGCTGGAAGCGATCGAGAACTTCGATCCCGCGCACTGGCACGACGTGCTCCTCGACGGGCCGAAGAAGGCGAAGCAACTTGAGAACCTCAAGACCATCATCCGCAACGTGGGCCGGGCTGGCATTCCGGTCTTTGGCTACAACTTCTCGATCGCAGGCGTGGCCGGGCGGGTGAAAGGCGCGTTCGCGCGCGGCGGCGCGGAAGCCGTGGGCACCGACGGGCCTTTCGACACGCCGATGCCGCGAGGCATGGCGTGGAACCTGATTTACGATCCGCACGCCCCACCCGGCACAGAACCCGCGGCGACGCCGGAGCAACTTTGGCAGCGGCTGAAAAATTTTCTCGAGGCTTTGCTGCCCGTCGCCGAGGAGGCTGGCGTGACGCTGGCAGCGCATCCGGACGATCCGCCCATGCCGACGGTGCGCGGCCAGCCGCGGCTGGTGTTTCAGCCGGCGCTTTACCAGAAGCTGCTCGACCTTCGCCCGAGTCCGCGGAGCGCGCTGGAGTTTTGCGTCGGTTCGCTGGCCGAGATGACCGAAGGCGACGTGTACGAGGCCACGGAGCGTTACAGCCGGCAGGGCAAGCTGGCCTACGTTCACCTCCGCAACGTGCGGGGCAAGGTGCCGCATTACCGGGAGACCTTCATTGACGAAGGCGACGTGGACGTGTTCCGCGTGTTGCGGATTCTCAAGGAAAACGGGTTCAGCGGCGTGATCATTCCCGACCACGCGCCGCAAATGACCTGCGCCGCGCCGTGGCACGCCGGCATGGCTTACGCGCTCGGCTACCTGCGCGCCGCGCTGCAAAGCCTGGGTGCGGCTTGAGGCTGGCGCCACGCGTTAGGCCTCCCGAATCACCACACGATCCACCGCCGTCTATTGCATGTCGGCCTGGAGGAAGGTCCAGTCGTTGGCGGACTTGCGACACGGCGTCCTTGCGTGGTCCGCCGAACCCCTCATAAGATGACTCGTCGCCTGTTGACTGTTCAACGCCCGCAGGTGATGAAGCGTCGATGGAAGCCGATGTCATTCGATTCGACCGCGCCACCAAGATCTACGAGGACCGGCAGATCGCTCTGGCGGATGTGTCGTTTCGCGTCCCGGCAGGCTCCACCGTGGGGCTGTTGGGCGCGAACGGCTCCGGCAAATCCACCCTGCTGCGCCTGGCGCTCGGATTGATCACCCCCAGCGCCGGTGAAATCCGCGTCTTCGACCAGCGAATGGCGCCGGGCGCGAAGTCGCTGCGCCAACGCCTTGGCTTTCTCTCCGATTCGCCGGCGTTTCCGTCCGATCTCACGGCCATCAGCTACCTGAAATTCGTCGGCCGCTGTTTCGGACTCGAACGCAAGGAGCATCACGCGCGGATGGGGTCGCTGCTCCGCGCCGTGGGCTTGACGGAGGATGCCGGCCGCAAGATCGGGACGTACTCGACCGGAATGCGGACCCGCCTGGGCATCGCCGCCTCGCTGATGAACGATCCGGAACTCCTGGTCTGGGACGAACCGACCGCCGGCCTCGACCCCATCAGCCGGCGCCAGACGCTGGATTTGCTGGAGCAATTTCGCGGGAATAAAACCGTGGTCCTGAGTTCGCACATTCTGGGGGACATCGACCGCGTGTGCGACCGGCTGCTGATCTTGAACGAAGGCCAGCTACTCTTCGACGGCTCGCGCGCCGAACTGGAAGGGTTGCTGCCGCGAAACGTCCTGGAACTCCGCGTCAACGGCGCCACCGACCGGTTCCGCGCCGCCGTTCGCGAGCGGCTCGACCGGCGCGATTTGTCCCAGGACGGCGAGCGCGTGCGGATCGAACTCGCGCCCGGCGAAGCGGCGGGCCAGCTCATGGAAGCGCTGCTCCGGTTGGCGCGGGAAACGGGGGCGACGATTGTGGCCATCAATTCCACCGCTCAGCAGCTCGAAGACGCCTATCTCAAGCTGATCACGGAAGACGAATTCCGCGGTTTTCTGCGCGCGCAAAAGACCTGAGCATGGAGACGCCCGCGCCCACCTTGAACACCGTCGAGGTCGCCGAACCAGGCGCGAGCGCCCCGCCTTCGCCGTCGCGCGGCAGCGCCCGCCTGCCCGGCCGGTGGGCGTCGGTGCGATTGCTGGCGGCCAGCGATCTGCGCGCCGTCGCGCGCTCCTGGCTGTGCCGGGGATTCCTGCTGGCGAGCGCGTTGGTGAGCGTGCTGGCCCTGAAAGGCATGCAGGCCGAACAAAAAGTCGCCAGCCAAATGCTCGAGGCCGTCTATGCCACGTACATCCTGATTTGGATGCACGGGGTCGTGTTCATCGCCGGCGGGGCGTTTGCGCGCGAGCAGGATTGCCTGAACGACGCAATCCTTAGTCGGGGCCTCACCCGCGGCGAATACGTCAGCGGCAAGCTCCTCGCCCGCAGCCTCGCGGTGCTGGCGATGATCGGCGTCGTGCTGTTGCCGGCGAGCTTCTGGGCGATGCGCCAGGACAAGCTCGTCCGCAATGAAGGCGGCTATGTCACCTCCAATGCCCGCAACACCAAGGTCGAGGCTTGGGAACCGCGCAAGGTCTTCGCCGAGGCCGACGGCAACGTGGCCGAACGTTCGGTGAACCTGGGCGACCAAGTCCACGCCGGGGACGTGCTGGCAATGCTCGACGATCGCGAGCTTTTCGACCAACTCGAGACCGAGCGGCGCAACGAGGAAAACGCCCGCAACGAAGTCAGCAACGCCCAGCGCCGGTACGAAGACGCGTTGCGCGCGGTGGCCCAGGCCGAGGACAGCCTCGCGCGCGCGGAGCGAGCGTTGATCGCCAAGGATTTGTTGAGCAAACAGGAACAGGCCGACCGCGAGACCGAGCTGCGCACCCGCAAGCGCGATTTGCAGACCGCGCAAAACCAGGTGCAGATTGCGCAGGACGCGGTCAAGCCGGCGGAGCGCCTGGTCGAGAATGTCCAGGCCCGCGTGCGCGAGGCGCGCAAAAAGCTCGCCCACGCCACGATCGTGGCGCCCATTTCCGGTTACGTGACGGAAGTGTTGGTACAGCCGGCGCAACGCGTCGGCCTCGGCACGCCGCTGTTTACCCTCGCGCCGCTGGACGAGTACCAGGTGCGCGTACCGATCTACCGTTTCGAGGAATTCAAGCGCCTGCGCAAAGGCCTCACCGCGTACATCAAAATCGAGGACACGGAGTACACCGGCGTCATCGACCGCCTGGGCGCCATGACGGAGGAAGATCGCTGGGGGCGCGTGAGCAACTTCGTGATCGTGCGCTTCAAAGGCAACGGCACGCTCGGCCTGTTGGGCCAAAATGCCGATGTCCGGCTGGTGCTGCCACCCCGCGAGCAAAAGGCCGGGCGGTTCGCCTCCTTGCTGAACACGCTGACCGGCGGTGGCACGGACGACCTGGAATCGCGGACCGCCTCCGTCACGCCGGGCTGGATGGCGATCGCGCTGGGCAAGGTGCTGGGGTGCGCGGCGTGGTTGGTGACGTTGACGCTGCTCCTGGCCACGCTGTTCCGCAGTTCGCCGATCGCGATCCTGGGCACGATCGGCCTTTGGCACGTCTCGAATCTGCTGTTCGATTTCGCCGGCCTGCCGGACTTGTCCTACCTCGAAATGGTGCGGACGATGGACAAGGTGCTGGGCGGCA
Organism: bacterium; assembly: GCA_021839785.1. Next base: position 8,666 of record JAKCAB010000202.1, read on the forward strand.
TCGCCAATCCCACCCACGAGCTCGCGATGCTGGGCTGGCTCGCGGGAATCACGGCTGTCTGTGGCTTTCTGTCGGTCGCCCTGTTCGTGTCGCGCGACCCACCGAAATGAGCGTCGTGTCCGCATTTTTCGTTCGGGCCAGCCGGCTGTTGAGCGCATGGCTGATCGCCACTGGACTGGCCTGGGCGGCGCAGCAAACTGGCGTTTCCAGCCGCGAAGGCCAGGCCTCCGACGCCGCCTTGCGGGAGGTGTTCGGCGTGCCGCGCAACGCGGCCGAAGACGCGCTTTTCCTGAACGACGGCACGCGTGTGACCGGGACGATCTTGAACGACGCGCTCAGCCTGCGCGCACCCTACGGCTTGCTAAAATTCGCGGCGACAAATCTTGCCGGCGTCAAGGCCGCGGGCACCGTGCAACCGTTCGCCCTCGTGGTCACGATCGATGGCGGCCAGTTCTCCGGTTTTATCGAAGACCCAGCCTGGATGATCAAACTCGCCGACGGCGCCACCAACCAGTTTCGCCGCGAAAAACTGCTCGCGGCGGTGTTTCAGATTCGTCCCGACGAAGGCCGCCCGGACGCGCCGCAGTTCTTCAAACTGAGAAACGGCGATCACTTCGCCGGCCGGCTGCGCGGGGATTCATTGGCGCAAGTTTTCGGCAGTGCCAGCACAGGCTCGAAGCCCGACGACGTGGCGTTCGTTCAATTCCTCGACGGCCCGCGCCCGCGAATTCGGATCGGCTTGCAGTCCGGCCAGACGCTGACCGGCACCTGGCCCGGCGAAGACCTGGACATTGAGGCAGACCACGCCGGCACGTTGAAGCTGTACTGGGGTTACCTGGATCGAATCGAGTTCGGTGCCAAGACGGTGCGCACCGCACCTGGCGACACGCCGCCGGTTATCGCCGCGGCGGCGAACGTGCCGCCAGACGGACGCCAAATTCCCGGCTTGGCGTGGATTCCGCCCGGCCGGTTCGTCATGGGCAGCCCGGTCGAGGAAACCGACCGCGATCTCGACGAAGGTCCGCAGACCGAAGTGACGTTGACCCGCGGCTTCTGGATGGGCGTCTGCGAAGTGACGCAGGCGGAGTACAAGGCGTTGATGGAAACGAACCCCAGCCGGTTCCTCGGCGACCCGCAACTCCCGGTCGAGCGCGTGACCTGGCGCGAGGCAATGGACTTTTGCGCGCGCCTGAACCAGCGTCACGCGGCCGATGGCACATTGCCGCGCGGCTACCTTTACCGCCTGCCGACCGAAGCCGAGTGGGAGTACGCCTGCCGGGCGGGAACGACCTCGCGCTTCAGCTTCGGCGACGATCCCACCGGGCTGCTCCTGCCGGGATACGCGTGGTTCGGGGACAACAGCGATTCGGCGCCCCACCCCATCGGCACCAAAACCGCGAATGCGTGGGGCCTCCACGACCTGCACGGCAACGTGCTCGAATGGTGTCTGGACGCCGCGACCGGCTCCCTGCCCGGCGGCCGCGTGACCGATTACCGAGCGCCGGAGAGCGGTTCGCTGCGGATCGCGCGCGGTGGATCCTGGCTTTACGGCGCCAAAGCCTGCCGCTCGGCGAACCGTGACAGCTACGGCGAGACCACGCGTTGCAGCGATGTGGGTTTCCGCGTCGTCCTCGCGCCGACGGGCGAATAACAAACTCGACGCTGGCAAGCGCGCGGTCTGACTGCGCGCGCCAGTTTACCAGCGAAAGAAGCGATACGGATCGTCCCATTCCTCGGGTTGGTCGAGATAGAAACCTTCCAGCCAACGACCGCGTTCGCCGGTCGCAATCGGTGTTGACCAGCGCGTTAACAAAGGCGTCTCGGCACTCACGCCCCAATTGCCCAACAGCCGTGTGAGCAGGTAACTCGTTCGTCGGAAAGTGCGCTTGAGGCCGTAATTCGACCGGTAGTCGAACTGCCACGGAGCCAGTTGGCAGAAAACCACCGCGGCATTCGTCGCCACCGCCAGCACACCGTCGCCGAGGCGTTGGGCGCCCCCGGCGACCAATGAGAGCGCGCGCGGATCGCGGTTGTGCACGTCGGCCGGGCCGACGCCGGCCAGCAGCGAGACCGCGTCCGGCGGCGCGAAATACGCGTTGATGTGCTCGGCCTCCTTGAACGTGACTTTGAACGGGAGGAGCGCGTCCGCCTGGGCCTGGTTCAGACCAATGGTCAACAAACGACCGCCAGCCTTGAGGAACTCGGCGAGGGCTTCGCGATGAGGCGCGAGTGTCTCCGCCCCGCCCAATCCAACGATGAGAACCTGCCCCGCGTCGAGTTGACCTCTATCGTAAGGGCTGAGCTTGAAGCCGGCGGCCTCGAGGTGCGCGTGTCCGGCGGCATCGCCAACATAAAATGCTTTTCGCTGCGGCGAAGGCTTCCAGTTACTCACATATTCGAGCAGGTTAGCAGCGAGAGTGTCCGCCGCCGGATCGGCCTCGGTGCGCCCGGTCACGTCCATCTGGCAAAAGACCACGAGACCCTGACCTTCGCGGCACTCGATCAACGGGCTGTACTGGAGGCTGAAGCCTCCGTCCACGAGCGGCAGGAAGTTGCCGCGCGCCGGTTTTTCGATGAGCACGGAGGCCACGTTGCCCTGGCAGCCGCAACGCCAGGCGCGGGTCACAGTGAGGCCGCACCAGGTCACGGTCGGCGCGCCGTTGAACTTCGGATTCAACTCGTACTTCAACCGCGGGGCCAGCAGCGTTGCCTCGCCCCGCCAGTCGCGTAGAGAAGCCACCGGAAGTCCGGCCAGCGCCGGCCGGTCCAGTTCGCGGGTACGGTGATTTCGCGCTGATACCAGGCCGCGGTGAGGTCGCGCAGACGGGTATCCCTCCAGGTCGGATGCGCATAAACGGTTTGGGAGTCTTTTTGCAGGTAATCCGTGATGCCGGGCCAAGGGCCGGGAACCTTGAAGTAGCCCCAGTCGTCACCGGGAACGGTGCTGACGTCGGCGCTGGCCGGCTGCCAACGCCACAGGCCGTTGATGCAAATGCGCTCCCGCGTGGGCGTGGTCTCCCGATACGCTTTGCGCAAGTCCCAGACGACCTCCACGCCCGCCGGCAGCGGCGCGTCCGCAGCCGTAGCGCTCACGGCGCTTAAGAGAGTTAACGCGGCCAGCCGGATGGTGGCCACCGTCACGTTTGGCATCGAACGTCGCATAGCTTTCCTTGAAGAGAGAGTCCGCAGTGCTCTGCTTCCAGTCAGCGATCGGGCTCGCGGAAGCATCCGCTGCTTTGCCCGCGCAGGCAACGTCAAGAGGCTGTGCACTCGCGGGCGTGACTGCCTGGTTTGTCGCACCACTTCCAAGCAGTCGAAGCCCCAGTCTGCCAGCGCGCTCACACGGTTTGAATTTCCAGGCTTAAGTTGCGCACTTGCATGGACACGTCGAAAAGGCCCGGCACTTCCCAACCCAGGTTCATGCCAGTCACACGGTAATCGGCCAGGTCTCGCGACTCGCGCAAGAAGCCGCGCTGCCACGCCGTCGCCAAAGCTTCGAGGAACAACGGGCGAAGTTCCTTGTCCACGCCGATCCATTCGCGGTCGTGCGCGCTCCGGTCGGCGAACACCTCCCCGCCGGGAGTAAAGATGAACATCGCCGTGCCGCCGGTGTCCTGTTCCTGGAACGCCTTCGGGAAACGCGATCGGTCATCGAAGATCGGGATGCCAAACCACACCAGTTTGCCCAAACCAGGCGACTGGCGGTTGCGGTTTTGCAGCATCAAGAACATCTGGAACTGCGCCGCGTGCAGGCCGGGCGAATAGTCCTCCGTGCGGTGGAACTCGGAACGAAGCAGGCGCGCTTGCAAGCGGAGCCGGGCCAAACTCAGTTCCGTCAGCGACGGAGGATCGGCGAAGGATTGCTCCACCAGCAGGTGCACCCAGGGCTCGCCGGTTTTGCGAGCGCGGCCGGCGTATTCCACGCTCGCGTTCACGGCCAGCGCCAGGTCAGCGGCGGCTGTG
>JAKCAB010000331.1:0-7872 GCA_021839785.1 bacterium
GAGCGTGTACCCTACCAATATAGGGTTACCATTTGCCGAATTCAGTAAGGGGGGTGGGGGGGGCGCGCATTGCCATGAGAGGGCCTTTTAGTACTGTCTAGTGTTAGTGATGATGAATAGGGCATGGCGAGCGCGGTTTGGGGGGCTGGAACGGCGTGAAAACTTTTTTTGTAATCGCGCGTTCTGGCCGGCGCGCTGGTGGTCTTGGCTGTCCGGTCCGACGCCATGACGGCGGGACAGGCGAACGCACGGCCGACGGCTCTGAGTGGGCAGCGCAACACCGCTGCACGGGCAGGCCAGAGCGGGCTGCCAACGAGCGGTGGGGGGGATGGGAAGCGGCGAGGTGGCCTACGCGGCTTGCTCCTTCACCAGTTGCGGCCCGTCCGCCGAGGTGAGCAGGGAGCCAAGACCCGCCGTGACGCGCGCTTTCTGGTCGGCGTAGTGGCGGGCGGTGGTGGTGATGTCGGAATGGCGCAGGAACCGGCTGGCGGCGTAGATGCCGTCTTTCGTGGCGATGGTGGCGCCGACTTCTTTCCGTAGCTCGTGCAAGGGTTTGTTCGCGGTGATGCCCTTGGACCGAAGCCAGGCAGTGAGCCGCGCGATGATGGGTTCGCAGCGGTAGTAGGGCCGGAGGGAATCGCCACGGGGCGGGCGGTCGCTGGTGACGACGAAGGGGGATGGGCTGGCCGCCTTGAAGGCGCGGAGTTCGGCGAGGACTTCGGGTTCGAGCGAGATGTCGGCGGCGCTGTCCGCGGTCTTGAGGCGCATCCATTCGGTCTCTTCCAAGCGGATCAGTCCATTGGCGAAGTCCAGCATCCGCCATTCGAGTCCGTCAATCTCGGCGCGGCGCAGGCCGCCAAAGAGGCCAAGCAGGAAGATTTTGTAGGCTTCGGGATCGGCGGTTTTGAGTTCGTTGCGGGCGGCCGCAATGAGGGTCTGAACGTTCATGGTGCTGCGGTAGCGCGCGGAGCCGGCGTCGAACAGGCCGACCCCTTGGAGCGGCAGGGGGGAGGGCAGCGGCGTGCCGAGGCGCTTCTGGACTTCTTCCAGCAGGCTGAGGCGGCCGTTTCGGCGACGGGCGCTGAACAGGGAGCGGGCGCAACGGAGGTAGCTGTTGACGGTGCGCCGGGCGGACAGGCTCGCCGCGGGGGACTGGCCCGCCGCCGCCACGAAATCCTGGGTCCAGCGGGTAATTCGGTCGGGGGTGAGCTTTTCGAGGCGGGTGTGGTCGATGCGCTGGCGCCACTTCTGATTGCCGCCGGTGCGGTAGTCGAACTTGGCTTGGGTTTCGCGGATGCCAAAGACACCCGCACAGCGGGTGCGGAGGCAGTTGGCATAGTTCAGAAAGGTGCGCGGCTCCAGCCGGCCGGTGGCTTGAACGGCGGCGAGGTAGGCGCCAATGGTGAGCTTGCCCGGCGCGGGTTGGCCGTTGCGACGGTACTTTGCCTCGGCTGCGGCCAGTCCGTTGGTCTTGGCAAAGAGGCCGATTTCACTGGCGAGGTTCGCAGCGGTGGCGCGGTTGGCGGTGTGGAGCGGAAACCAGACGGCGCGGCCCGCTTCCTTGAGGCGGATCATCCATTCCCCACCTTCACGTTGTTCGCCTTGCTGTTGGAAGACGCGCTTGCGGAGACGGCCTTCCCAGTACCGGGTGGCGTTGACCCCCAGCCGGCGACGCGGGGCGGGTGCCGGCTTCAACTGTACCCCCACTGTACCCCGGAGAGGGTTGCCAGCCGCGCGGTCAAGTTCAGTTGCGTTCATAGCGTTAACGCCGTAAGTCGTTGGTTGCAAAGTAAGAGTGACGCACAGCAGCGGATCGTAGCGAACACGACTGAACGGACAAGGGAAAAACTTCAGATCAGAAGGTTGCAGGTTCGAGTCCTGCCGGACGCGCCAATAGTAAATAATCGGAGACATTGTTGCTATTGATTCGGAGGCGTGGTTTGGCAGGGACATCTTGCTTGGTTATTTCGAGGCTTTTCGAAGCCATTTCAAGCGACAGTATCGGCCCGCGGTGGCAAGACTGCTCCCTCTGATGCGCGGCTGCTCTTCCTCACCATCCCTGGTGTGGTCGGTGTGGCCAAGGGCTTGGTGACGGTTGGCCCAAACGAACGTTCGGGAAGAACTGTGCCAGCCCGGCGAGCGCTGCCTGCCGGTCGGCCTCGCTGCCGCCCCGCAATTCGAGGTGCCCGTCCCAGTACTTGATGAATCGTGCCTGGCTCCAGCCGGCCATCTCCTACCCGCTTACCCGGAATCGCTGTCTCCTTCGCGATACCATTTCTTGCGCGCAACCAAGCCTGGCTGGGCGCAGACAAATGTGGGGATACAGCCAGTCCAGCCGGGCGTAGCCAATTGAGGGCAGGGATCAAGGTTCGCGGGTCCGGCGACGGAATCGATAGTGGGTGCGGCGATCGCGTGCGGTGTTGCGAATCAGGTGCCCGGTGCGAACCAAGTCTTCCAAGGCGGTGCCGACGTTGGCAGCCCGCTGCTCAACAGCGGCAACCGTGGACCACCACGCTTGGATGCCTTCGAGTGTGTCGTCCGCGCCGGGATGGGTCTTTAGGTAGCGCAAGATTTCGGCAGCCGGTGATCCGCCGCATTCGGGTGGTAGTGTCATGCCGAACCGTCGGCGTAGGCCACGGGCAGGTCAAGCGACGGGTACGAGCAGCGAAGATTGGACGTGGCCTAAGCTGGCAGCTCGTGGCGGTTTTCTGGGCAGAACCACGCCATGGGAGGACGTCTGCGGCAAGGTTGGAAATTCAGGGCGGCGTGGAACGGGGCGAACCGTGGCGCACGCCTGGCTGCGGCGATTTCTTCAGCGCCGACCGCTGGCGCTGAAACAAATCGCATGGCAGCCTGATTGTCCCACGCGAGCAGCCCGCAACGGATGAAAGCCGCCCGTCAACTGTGGTGGTTCTCGCCACCGAAGCTGCTGGTCAAGCGGTTGAGGGCCGAGTTCTTCCGCACGTTATCCGCCGCGCCGGGGGTGTCCCTGATGTGCGGCCCCACCGAGGGCGTGTTGTACGTGGGCAAGGCGAAGAACCTGCGCCACCGGCTGGGGAGCTATCGCGTGGCGACCTCCGAGCGATTGCCGCGACGGATTCTTCGGTTGCTGCCTCGAGTGACGCGCATCGAGTACGACGTGTGCCCGGACAAGGCGGCGGCCCAAGGGCGCGAGGCGCTGCTGATTTGCGTCCTGGCGCCGCGCTTCAACCGGGCGGGCAAAGTATGGGCGCGCCGTTGAGCCGCGATTTTCAGATCATCTTTGGGATTGCCGTTGCTCGATGAAGTTCCGAAAATCCGCGCACCACTCATGAATCGGGGAATGCGTTGGGACCGAACCGCATGGAGCGTCCGCTGGGGACGGCAAGACACTCCGCGAGGATTCAATACCCGCCTGCCTGACGCGGCCCCGCTCCATCGCCAAATCCAAAACCTCCGCCGGACACGCGACCTACTGATGACGCGTCTGCTGTCGTGTCAGGTGGAACTCGCTTCGGCCGTACGGATGGCCCACCATGCGGAGCCGAAGCGATGAGCGCGAACCCTGAACAAGCGTTGATTTACCACATCACGGATGTGGCAAACCTGCCCGGCATCCTAGCCGAGGGCGGCTTGCGCTCCGACGCGCTCATGGCGACGCAGAACCCGACGGTTATCGGTTACGGACACATCAAGGAGCGGCGGTTGACGCAGATTCGGGTGGCGTGCTGCGGCGGGCGGTTCGTGGGCGAGTTTGTGCCGTTCTACTTCTGCCCGCGCTCACCGATGCTCTACACGACAAACCGGGGCGCGACGGGCCGTCCGGTCGGTTGCCAGCGGACGATTCTACATCTGGTCAGCCGGGTGAGCGTCGGTATCGGTCTGGGGCGGGCATGGGCCGTGAGTGATGGCAACGCAGGGGCCTTCCACACGTGGTTCGGCTCGACGCTGGACACCATCAAGACGCTCGACTGGGAGGCGATTCGCGCGACGGATTGGCGGGGCAAGACGCATCAGAAGTCGGCGGAGTTTCTGGTGGCTGATTGCTTTCCGTGGACGGGAATTCACGCCATTGGCTGCCACAACGGTGAGGTAGCCAGGCAGGTGCAGGATTTGGTAAACTCACAACACCATCGTCCGGCTGTCTCGGTTGAACCGGCGTGGTATTATTGAATTATGACGAAACTGACCCAGGGCAATTTGCTGGCCGCGCCAGTGGAGGCGCTGGTGAACACAGTGAACACGGTAGGCATCATGGGCCGCGGCATCGCGCTGCAATTCAAGCAGGCGTATCCAGCAATGTTCCGCAACTACGAGCGGGCGTGTAAAGCCGGCGAGGTGAAACTCGGCAAGGTGCAGGTGTTTGACCTTGGCGGGCTGGTAGGCGGGCCGCGTTGGATCATCAATTTTCCAACGAAGGGCCACTGGCGGGCGGACAGTCGCATGACTGACATCGAAGCCGGCTTGAAGGATTTAGTGGCGACGATTCGCAAGCTGCGCATTCGTTCCATTGCGATTCCCCCGCTCGGTTGCGGGAATGGTGGATTGGACTGGAATGAAGTTCGCCCGCGCATCGAGGCGGCACTGGGCGAAGTGCCGGAAGTCGAGGCGCTTGTTTACCCACCCGGCGGTGCGCCGGACGCGTCGGCAATGCCGGTGCGAACCGAGAAGCCGAAGATGACGATGAGCCAGGCGGTAATGATCGAGCTGGTGGACCGTTACTTGGAGGGTTTGCTTGATCCATTCATCAGCCTGCTGGAGATTCACAAGCTGATGTATTTCCTCCAAGCGGCCGGCCAACCCTTGCGACTGAAGTTCGAGGCAAAGAGTTTTGGTCCGTATGCCACGAACCTGCGGCAGGTGCTCATTCGCATGGAGAAGCATTACACGCAAGGCTACGGGGACGGGAAAGACAGTCCCACGCAAACGATTGAATTGTTGCCCGGAGCGGAGGAGGAGGCCGCGAAATTCTTGGCGGGAGACGGGGTCATTCGCGGACGCATGAACCGGGTAGCCAACTTGATTGAAGGCTTTGAAGACCCGTACGGGCTGGAACTTCTCAGTTCAGTGCATTGGGTGATGCAAAAACATCCTGAAGCGAGCGCGACACCAGAAGCGGCAGTGGCGACGGTCCACAATTGGAATGTTCGCAAGCGGCGCACATTGAAGAAGGAGCACATTCTCGCCGCTTGGCAGCGGCTCAAGGAGCAGGACTGGAGCGAATCGTTCGTGACGGCGTGAAGGGACTGGCGACAGTTCTTTAATCAGCGCCTACACCTTCACCGAAGACCAGCTTGTCGAGCAGCCCGCCATCGGGTTGTTTGCGGAGTTGAGTTGGATCACGCTGTCGGCAACGAAAGAGGTTTTCGGCGCACCCTCACCCGGCCCTCTCCGCGGTCGAGGCGGAGAGTGAGGCGTTGTTCGTATTCAACGCGCTGGTCATTGCCTCGAACGGCACGGTGAGCCTGGGAGCTTTGTTCACTGCCCAGCGGTGACCGGAAACATGGAAATCCGGAACTTGGTGCAACCGTAGGGCACGAGCGTCAGCGACTGCGTGGGTTTCGACCGGGCAGCCGGCTGGGGCGGGAGGCGCGGCGCCTTCGGGTCGGGAGCCCAGGCGATTTCCACCGCGTTGGCCCGCAGTTTCAAGGGCGCGGCCAACGGCCAATCCCAGCGCGCCGGCATCGGTCCGCGCTCGACGGTCAGGCCGGGTTCCTGCACGTCCAGAGCATAGTTCCACTTGGCCGCTGGATTGGGCGTGTTGGGCCCGCCGGCTTCCGGGATGGGCAGCGCGAACAGCAACGGGCCATAGGAGACCGAGGCGTAGGGCGCGTCTTGCGCGTTGCGGTCGTGCCCGGTGATCACGCTCGGCGACATTGGCAGTTGCAGCCGAATTGCGTCCCCCGGCTTCCAGAGCCGCTTGACGCGCACAAAGCCCCGGGCATCGGGCACGGCGTCGAGCGTGGTGCCGTTCACGCTCAACTGGGCGTTCTTGCACCATCCGGGAATGCGGAACGCGAGCGGAAACGTCGCCGCGCGCGCCGGCGTTACGTTCATCACGATCACGTCATCGAAGGGGTAGTCGGTCCGGCAGACGATCTCGACCGGCACCCGGTCAGCGACCAGCGCCGAGACGCGGCACGGACCGTAATGAGTCGCGGCGAGCCCGTTGTCGTAGGTGGCCATCCACAGGTGCATGACGTAATTGGGCACGATCCGGTTGAGCGCGGCCGTGCAGCACAGCGGGTAATGCTTTCGCTGGTAGGAGTTGCCCTCGGCCTGAGGACCGTGCGGATGGGGCGGGGACATGTCCACGACGCGGTTGGGACACTGAAAATAGACGTGCGTCTTGAAATCGCGCGCGACGGTGGCCGGGCCGGCGTTGAAGAACGCCCGCTCTGCCCTGTCTGCCAGGCGTCCCTGGCCGGTGACGGTCAGCAAGGCGATCTGGCTCCAGAGGTAGCCCGCCACGTCACAGGTCTCGGTTCCGCGAAACGCGCCGGTCGGTCCGTAGAACTCGTCGGCAACCGGCACGCCCGAAGGCTGCATCGCCTCGCGCTCCAACAGGTCGTGCCACGCGAGGGTTGCGTCGAGAAACTCGCGATTGCCCGTCCACAGATAACCCAGCACCCACGGGGTCGTGCTTTCGAGGAAATGCACGACGTGATCGTTCTGCTCAGCGCCGGGTTTGGGATCGGGCTTGTGGTGATAGCGGTTCCAGGATGTCCCTCCGGGACTCAGCCCTCCGCCGTCTTGGGAGAATAGTGCAGTGAGTGCCGCGGCGATCTCCGGATTTCCGGTCCAGGTGTAGGTGTCAAAGGCCGGCCAGGGATTCGACATGGCCCAACCCAGGCGCAGCCAGTCGCGGTCGCCGCCATAGCCCGCTTCCAGCGTCCGCAACACGCGCGGATCTCCCGAAGCGGCGTAATAGCCGGTCAGGGCACGTCCCAAGAGGCCGTTGGCCCACATGGGCCAGGCTTCGCTGACAAGACTCCCGATTCTGTCTTCGGGTTTATTTCGGTCGAGCCACCAAAGGAACAGGATGCTGTCGGGATTCATGTTGGTGACGACCACGTCGAGGCGCCGTTTGGCCTGTTGAATGAGCGCGTCGTCGTGCAGGACGTAACCCAGGCGCACGAGGCCGTCGAACCAGTAGCCGCCGCCCTCGTAGGGCCAGCCGCCCTTGGGCCAATTGAGGCGTTCACCGGTCATCTTGTGGTCGGTTGCCCAGGCCCGCTTGAACTCGGCGTCATACTCGTCCAAGTGGCCGGTGAAGCCGTCCCGCGCCGCCAGGCACCAGTCGCGCAGCCAACCGGCCGGTTCCACCGCACCGGGAGGCAGCGGAAGGAACGCGGGACGTGTCGGCGGCTCAAACGGTCGCGCGTAGTTGACGTGGACCGGAGTGGCTGGGGCGACCGATCGACCGGCCGGCCACGCATTCAATGCGGCGGCAATTCCGAGCACCATGAGGGCCGGGCTTAGCAGGGGGCTTTTCATTGCCGCCCTTTTACTGCGTACATTGCGGGCAGCAAGCCTCATTCGCCGTCCCCCCCGGTCCGAAGAACGGTTTGGCTTCCGGCCGGCCGCCGGACTAGGCTCGCCGCGTCATGGCGGCCAAGTCGCGCAAACCGGCGTCGAATACCCGCGGCGTCGTTGCGCCGCGGCGCGCGAAGGTTTGGCCGGGGGTGGTCCTGGCGGGCGCCGTCGCCTTGGGCGCCGTGGCCACCTGGTGGTTGCAGCGACGGCCCGCCGAATCGCCCGCCGCACCGGCGTCCGCGTCTGTCCCCAACAACGACGTCGTTGCCGACGCGGTTCCCGATCAGGACAAGGTTTACGCGGAGTACGCCGGTTCGCCGAGTTGCCGGGAATGCCACGAGGAAGCGTTCGTTTCCT
>JAKCAB010000331.1:7882-12623 GCA_021839785.1 bacterium
CAATCACGGCCTGGCCGAGCGCCCGCTCAACCCGGAACTCGACCGGCCGGCCTTCGACCCGCCGCGCACGTTCCGCCACGGATCGCAGGTAACTTCGGTGCGCTTCCGCGACGGCCGATACGAGGTCGAGGCGGTGGGGCTGAGCGGAAAGCCCGAGGTTTTCCGCGTCGAGCGCGTCATTGGCAACGATCCGTTGCGCCAGTTCCTCGTGCCGTTTCCCGGCGGGCGACTCCAAACGCTCGAAGCCAGCTACGATCCGCATCGCAACGAATGGTTCAACGTCTATGGCGAGGAAGATCGCCAGCCGGGCGAGTGGGGACACTGGACTGGGCGCGGCATGAATTGGAACAACATGTGCGCCGGTTGCCACAACGTGCGGGTCCGCAAGAATTACGACGCCGCCACCGACTCGTACCACACGGCGATGGTCGAGCACGGCGTCGGCTGCGAGTCCTGCCACGGGCCGCTGAAGCGACACGGCGAGTGGCGCAAGCTTTATCCGGACAAGGCGCTCACAGACCCGACCCTGGCGGTGCTTTCCACCAACCAGGTGATGGCCACGTGCGCCGGTTGTCATGCCCGGCGCGGAGACCTGACCGGCGATTTCGCGGTGGGCGATTCGTTTTTCGACCACTACTCGCTCGTGATCGTGGACCATTCGGACACGTATTATCCGGACGGCCAGGTGCGCGAAGAGGATTACGAGTACGCCGCGTTTCTCGGCAGCCGGATGGGCAACGCGGGCGTGAGTTGTCTGGATTGCCACGACCCGCATTCGATGAAGACCCGCCTGCCGGGCAACTGGCTTTGCCTGCGTTGCCACAACGGAAGCTACGCCAACGCACCGGTGATCGAACCCGTCAGCCACGCTCGTCACAAGGTGTTCGGGTACGACACGAACGGTGTGCCGACGGAGGTGGATTTGATGGCATACGACCCGCGCAAAATCGCGGAAACGGGCGGCGAGTGCGTGGCCTGTCACATGCCGGTTACCAATTACATGCAGCGCCACCCCCGCCACGATCACGGTTACACGATTCCCGATCCGTTGCTGACCAAACAGCTCGGCATCCCGAACGCCTGCAATCGCTGCCATATCGACAAGTCGGTGGATTGGGCGCTCGAGGCGACCGAGAAATGGTATGGCGCCAAGATGGAACGGCCTTCGCGGCAGCGGGCGCAAATCATCGCCCGCGCGCGGCGCGGCGATCCGGCGGCGCGCGGTCCTTTGCTGGCCTTGCTAAACACCGAAACCAACACCTACTGGCGGGCGGTGGCGGCGGGGATGCTGGAGCCTTGGGTGGGCGAGCCGGCGGTGGTTCAGGCGCTGCGCCAGCACTTGGACGACGCGGAACCGCTGGTGCGCGAACGGGCCGTGCGGGCACTCGAACCGCTGGTGGCGGCGGACCGCGGCGTCGCGGCCGCGTTGGTGGCCCGGCTTGACGATCCGGTTCGCTGTGTGCGCGTCGCGGCGGCGTGGGCCTTGCGCGATCGCGTGGACTTGGCATCGCGGGCCGGTCGGGATTTGTTGCACATGCTCGACAGCAATGCCGACCAACCGGGGGGGCAGATGCAAAAAGGCGCGTTCGAAATGGCGCGGACCAACCTGCCGGCCGCGCTGGCCAGCTACCAGAAAGCGGCGACCTGGGATCCGAACTCCGCGCCGATCCGGCACGACCTGGCCGTCGCGCTCAGCCTGGCCGGCCGGCCACGCGAAGCCTTGGAGCAAATGCAGTCGGCGTGCCGGCTGGCGCCGAAGGATGCGGAGTACGCCTATAAGTTGGGCCTGGCCTGGAGCGAGTTGGGCAACCTTGACGAAGCCGCCACCGCACTCGAAAAGGCGGTGCAACTCGATCCCCGCCATGCCCGCGCCTGGTACAACCTCGGCCTCGCCCGGAATTCGCTGGGCCACCCGGCCGAGGCGCTGGACGCGCTGCTGCGAGCCGAGTCCGCCGCGCCGGAGGACGCGCGGATTCCTTACGCCCGCGCCACGATCCTGGCCCAGCAAGGCCGCACCGACGAGGCCCGCGCCGCGGCTCGCCGCGCGCTGGAGATTCAACGCGATTTTCGTTCGGCCCGGGAGTTGTTGGACCAACTGCGGTGAGCGAGCCTTCGCAGTTGGATTCGATGTTCCACCGGGCTCAAGACGAGCCTGGTCACCCCGTAGCCGCCTTTGGCGGACGTCCCAACAGGCTGCACAGGCACACCAGCAGCAGGAACACAAACAGGATGGCGTAATTCTGCAGCGGAAAATCCTCGCGGGCATGGACGAGACAGCCCGCCAGCGGCACGAGCAAAAACAGTCGCAGGCTCGCGGCCGAGGAGACCCCGCCCCGCATCGCCACCGCGCCGATTCCAGAGGCCAGTGCCAGAAGCACCAGGCCATAGCCGATCCAACCGAAAGTGAGCCGGGTCTCCAGCCAGTCATTGTGAACGTGGAGATCTGTCAGCTCCTTGACCCGGCGCGGGTCGATCAACCAAAGCCTGGCGAATGTGCCCGGCCCCGAGCCGAGCAGCGGCGGCGCGACCCCCAAAATGTCCGTTGCCAGCCGGTGAATCGTGCGCCGGTCGGCCGTGGAGATGGCCCACCAGCGCTCAAGGTCGAAGCGGCTGGGTTCCACGTCGAAGATTGGGCGGATCGACGGGGCAAGGCTGGTTGGCGCTGAACGCCCCACTGCATTGTCGAAAGCCAGTTGCCTGATTTGCTGTGGACTCAACGCCTGGTCGAACAGCGCCGCGTAGCGGATCGAGCCGGGGTAAAAAGTCGAACCGCCCGCCAGCGCGCCGACCCAGAGAAATTCCGCGGGCACTGCCGACGGCGTCCCGGACGGCACCACGGCAGCGGCCCCGGACACCTTGGGCGTCTTCACCGGCTCGCCGTTCAAGTAGAGCCATCCGTTGGTGCCTTGTCGAACTGCGACGACTTCGACCGTCTGGCCGACATAGTTGCTCAAGAAACCCGGCAGGGTGGCGAACAAATGGCGTTTGCGGGCGGCGTCGAACAGCCCGAATTCGAGTACGCCGGTCTTGTGAACGTCCAGGAAGACTCCGCCGGGCCGGCCGTACTGGATGCGGTTGGTGTCCGACAGACCGACCAGGCCGCCGATGGATTCGCCCAGACGGGGAACCACGTCGAAGACACAGCGCAGGCTGAGGTCCGAAACTTGGGAATGACCCGTCGCGAGCGTCAGCTTGCGGGGGAAGAGGCGTTTGCTCAATTGCTCCCAACCCAGCCAGCCGGCCAAGCCGAAAGCCGCAGCCAGGACAAGCAATCCCGCCAACAATCCCGGCTGCCAATGCCTGTCTCGTTGCGTTGCCAGACCCGCCAACAGGCACACGCCGGAACCGAGCGCCACGAGGCTGCCGCCGCGGCTTGAGGCGATGATCGGTCCAGCGATCAAGAACACGGCCAGGAAGGGCAGGGCCACCCGCGGCGAGCCGCCCCAGCGCGCCTGGCGCCCCAGCCTGGATTTTGCCTGCACCCGCAAGAGCCACCAAAGCCCGAGGCAGACCGGCCAGACCAGGTTGGCGTAGGCGGCGCCATTGTTGCGGTAAGGAAACGGCCCCCAGTGGGCATCGCTTTTGCGGCCCAGCGGATCGGGGAAAATCCAGAGCAACTGGTCGGTGCCTTGGAGCCGCTGAAACAACGCCACGATGGCCACCGCACCCGCCGTCAGGGAAAGCGTCCACAGCAGGCGCCGCCAGCGTTTCGGAAGGTAACCTTCACCGAACGTTTCTTTCGCGAGAGCTGCCAGCGAGTCGCCGCGGAGATTTGGGCCGTCCGGTTCCGCCGACCGCAGCGATGCTCTCGTCCAGGCCGTTGCCTCGCGTCGGGTCATTCCCGCGAGCCAGTCGCGCGCGGCCCAGAAGGCGAAGGCCAGGCTCGAGTACATCCAGAATGCCGACCAGGTGCTCGGACCGTCAAAGCTGTGCGGCAACCAGCGGACGTAAGTGCCCACCGCCTCCAGGCGATCTGCGGCCGGGTCCGCAACCGAACGCGCGTTCACGGCGCTGACCAAACACCAGCCGAGAATTGCCACCGTGAGGCTGCCCAAGGCGACGACGATCCAGCGTCTTCCCGGCGGTTCCCAACTGGCCGGTTCGTACTTGCCGCGATGCTGAACGGTCCACTTCAGAGCCAGGAGTCCTCCCAACGCGAGGCCGCCGGCGTTCATTATCCAGATCGCCCACGGCACGGTGGTTCCCAGCGCCCAAGGCGAGAACACCACCATCCCCAAGAGAATGGCTTGCGTCGCAGCGTCCGCGAGGCGATGGCTTGCCGGCTCGTCCGCGGCAAACCTCGCCTGGTGGCGGCGCGCGGGTGGAGCGACGATTTTCATTGCGCGGATTCAACACGCTGAAAGCCGGTTGAACAAGCCGGCAAGTGGCCGCTTCGCCCGGCCAATGCCTTTTGAGGTTTTCATTCCCTTCGGTGCCCGGCATTCTACGGTCATGCGAGACAAGTCGCTCGAATTCCTGCGCACCTTGGTGAACACCCCCAGCCCTTCCGGCCACGAAACCCGCGGCCAGCGCGTGTGGCTGGATTACGTCCGGGCCTATGCCGACGAGACGTTCTCGGACGCTTACGGCAATTGCGTGGCGGTGCTCAACAAAGGCGGGTCGCCCCGCGTGATGCTCGCCGCCCACGCCGACGAGATCGCCCTGACCGTAAACTTCATTTCCAAAGAAGGCTTCCTTTACGTGCGCAAGCTCGGCGGCGTGGATCCCATCGTGGCGCGCG
>JAKCAB010000266.1 GCA_021839785.1 bacterium
GCGACAACCACCTCAAGGCGCTCCGCAAACTGGTAAAGGACGTGCGCGTGGTGGACCAGGACGTGGATGCGAAATACGCGGCCTGGCTACGCGAGGCCGGCAAGCCCCGAAAGGAAAAACTGCACGCGGATTTCCGCAAGGTGGATACCAAGCTTCAGGGCACCTTCCCGAAGTTCTTCTACAAACAGAAGGTGATCGAGGAAATGGCGCTCGTGGCCGACAACATCCACGACAAGATTCAACTCGGATTGCGGGCGATTCACGAGCTGGAGCACCAGCGGAAAAACCAGCAGGCCCAACAAATCGTCGATTCCGAGTGGCAGAAGATTCGCGCGCTCGAGGAATTCGTGCGCATGCCGCACACCGACTACCTCGCTGCCTACAAGCAGCTCCAGCACTTCACCGCCAAGGCCCATCAGGCCAAGACCGAGATGGTCGAGGCCAACCTCCGCCTGGTCATTTCCATCGCCAAGAAGTACACGAACCGCGGCCTCTCCTTCCTCGACCTGATCCAGGAAGGCAACATGGGCTTGATGAAGGCGGTCGAGAAATTCGAGTACCGTCGCGGCTACAAATTCTCGACCTACGCCACCTGGTGGATTCGCCAGGCCATCACCCGCTCGATCGCCGATCAGGCCCGCACCATCCGCATTCCGGTGCACATGATCGAGACGATCAACAAACTCATGCGGGTGCAGAAGCAACTGCTCCAGGATTACGGCCGCGAGCCCACCCCGGAGGAGATCGCGGACGAGATGCAGATGCCGGTGGACCGCGTCCGCGCGGTCCTCAAGATGGCCCAGCAACCCATCTCGCTCCAAAGCCCGGTCGGCGACAGCGACGACACGAATTTCGGGGATTTCATCGAGGACAAGTCGGCGGAGAACCCGTCCGACATGACCAGCTACAGTCTCCTCAAGGACAAGTTGAACGACGTGCTGGACAGCCTGACCGAGCGGGAGCGCAAGGTGCTCGAACTGCGCTTCGGCCTCGCCGACGGCTACAGCCGCACGCTTGAAGAAGTCGGTAAACAGTTTAAGGTAACCCGCGAGCGCATTCGCCAGATCGAGGCCAAAGCGCTGCGCAAGATGCGGCACCCCACCCGCTTGCGGCAGCTTCAAGGCTTCTTGGAAGGCGAAGATCTCGAGATCATCGTGGCCAGCCTCATGGCGGGTTGAGCGCGCACTATTCAAGTCCTCCTCAGGGACAGGGCGGGGCCGCGGGGATCCGCCCTTTTTCTTTTCTGCGCGTGGTTCACAAGCTCTTGGAGGGCGAAGCGCGCGCTAAACAGGGCGTTCTTCGCTTCGCGCATCGGCTGCGCAGGCTTGAGCCTCCCCACTTGGCTGTAACCGCCGGACCGCACACAGTGAACTCTGGGTGAATGCGAACGCCGGCGAGAGAATCCGGCACTCGCAAACCGAATCACGGACGAAACCGTCATGAAAACGCTCAACATCTTCCTGCTCGCCGCCAGCGCGGCCTTCGCTGCCCTGGCGGGACCGTTCCAAAAGGAACAAGTCGCCGCCGACGCGAAATGGGTCATTCATCTGGATGTCCAGGCTTTGCTCCGGACCACCGTGGGCGAGACACTCGCCCGCGCAGCCTTGGATCCCAACCTGGCCAAGCCCACCGCCGATCTGAAACAGCATCTCGGCGTTGACTTTGACTGGCGCCGCATCCGCTCCGTGACCCTCTACGGCTCCGATTTTTCCGCCTCCAAGCATCTGCGGGGCGTCATGCTCGTGGACACCGACATGGATATCGCCCAAGCTTTCGAGGCCGTCCAAAAGAAACTGGCCGAAGTGGGCGGGCTCAAAGACGGCGGCCTTGAGCGCCTCGAGGAGGGATCTTCGGTGCTGTACTCCATCAGGAAGGAACTGTACATCGCCACCCAAAAGGGTGTGCCCGTCATCGTGGGCAACCCACGCGAAGCCGTCCTCAAAGCGCGCGAAGTCCTCAACGGGAGCGCCCCAAACCTGAACGACGCCCCCTTCGGCAAGCTCTGCCAGGTCGGCAACGGCTTCTTCTTCGTCGCCGCCGCGCGCGGTTTCAGCGACACTGCCCCGGTGCCGCCCCAGGCCCGCGTGCTCCAAATGGCCGAGGGCCTCCGCGTGGTGTTGGGCGAAAAGGGCGACCAGGTCACCGCCAGCCTGGCGCTGAGCGCCAAGACCCCGGAGGCTGCCCGGCAAATGCATCAAGTGCTGCAAGGCATGATCGCGCTCGCCTCGCTGAGCCAGGTCGAAAACCAGGATCTCAAAACCCTGGTTGGTGGCACCCGCGTGGGCCTGGACAACCAGACGGTTAAGGTGGACATCTCCTTGCCGGTCGCGCGCATCAACCAGAAGATCGTCGAGGAAGAGCGTCGAAAACACGCCGGCCACTAACCGAAACCATGGGTTCGACGGCACCAGCGAATGCGTGGCTGAGCCCGGCGGAAACGGCCCCCTCCGGAGTGGCCGATTCCGCCGCGCTGGCGCGTCTTGCTCCGGCCGACGCGGGCGTCTCCGCGGCCGACCCGCCGCTCGCGGCCCTGCTGGCGCGGTGTCGGAATGGCGACGACGACGCCTTCGCGCTCCTGGTCGAGCAGTGCGCGGAACGGCTCTTCAACTTCCTGCTCAAGTTCACCGGCAACACGCACGATGCCGAAGACCTCGCCCAGGAAACGTTCCTGAAAGTCCACCGCAGCCTCGTGCGCTTCGACCTGTCGCGGGCCTTTTTGCCCTGGCTCTTCACCATCGCCCGCCGCACCGCTCTGAACCACCTGCGCGCCCGCCGGCCCACGGATCCGTTGCCCGATGAATTTGCCGAGACGGAAACGGCCGATAACCCGAGCGCGACGCTCGCCGACAGCGACGATCGGGCAACGCTCTGGCGCCTGGCGCGCCAGCTCAAGCCCCGCCAGTACGAGGCCCTGTGGCTCTGCTACGGCGAAGGTTTCAACGTCGCGGAAATCGCCGCCGTCCTGCGCACCAACTCGATTTACGCGAAGGTCTTGTTGCACCGCGCCCGCCGGGCGCTCCTTCACAAACTGGCTGCCGCGGGGTACGACCGCCGGTCCGCCTCGCCTTAACCCGTTGACACCATGCTCCTCTGTCGCCTAGTCCAACTCCTGTTGTCGCTGCGCCGCGAATCCGGTGACGCCGTGCCCCGCTGCTGCCGGCGCCACCTGGCCAGGTGCCCCGAATGCCGCGCCGCCGTCCAGGACGCCGGCGTGCTCGAACTGCGCCTCCGCGCTGCGGCCCCGGCCACGCGCCGTCCCCCGTCGCCGTTCCTGGCGGCTAAAATCGTCGCCGCCACGCGGCTGGCCGACGGTTTTGCCGGGGACCGCCCGCGCCCGCACCGAAGCCGTTTCACGCTCGCCTTCGCCGCCACCGCCGCCGTTGTTGTGAGCGGCTTTCTCGGCTGGCACTGGTTCAATCGGTCTGCGGATTCCGGTTCCGCCGGGCCAGCCTTGCCCCCGGTGCTGGCCGAACTCGAAGCGCATCCGCTGTCGATCCCGGACGGTGCCACCTTGTTGGCCAGCAGCGCGAAACTGGACGAGCCGTTGGAGCGCGAGTGGACCGCCATGCTGGCCGACGCCCGCTCTGCCGCCGACTCGCTTGCCGCGGCCTTCCTGCCCCAAACACCGCCGTAAGCCGAGGTGTCGGCCGGGAGGTGGCGCTAGCCTGGGCTGGACGGCGAGGATGTTGGCCGCTCAAATGCGGGTAGAACAGCGGCGAGTTGCGCTGTCACCCAACGCATGAATGCCTCAACCATCGCCGGCCTGGCGCTCGCGGGCCTCATCCTCCTCGGTAGCGGCTGCGAACGCTCCAGGCCGCTGCCGGTCCAAGCCACGCCGTCCGCTCCCGCCACGAACACTGCGACGGCCGCGAACGAGAGTCCGGCATCGGTTCTGACCGGAGATCAAATCGTCGCCAACCCGGAGCGCGTCCACGCCCTCCTGCGCGCGCGCAACCAGTATTACCAAGACGAGGCTCGGTTTGAAAACAACCCGGAGCTCGGTCTCGTCGGCGAAATCGCCGAGGCGGCGGTCGTTGACTTGTCCCCGTTGAAAGGCATCGCCTTTGGCGCGCTCGACCTCCGCGCCACACCGGTCTCGGACCTCACGCCGCTGGCCGGGATGCCTTTGAACCTGCTGGGTCTCGAACAGACACGGGTCAGCGACCTGGCGCCGTTGAAAGGCATGAAGCTCGCGAAGCTCTACTTGAATCAAACCTCCGTGCGCGACTTGACGCCGTTGGCGGGCATGCCGTTGACCGAGCTGATGCTGGTCGGGACGAAGGTGGAGGACTTGGAACCGCTCCGCGGAGCACCGCTCGCAGGCCTGTGGCTGAACCAGACGCCGGTGACGAACATTGCCGCGCTCGCGCAGAGTCCACTCATCACCTTGACGCTCGAAGGCACGCGAGTGACCGACCTTCACCCGCTGGCCGGCGTGAAGACGCTGCAGCGGCTCCACCTCGGCGACACACCGGTGCAAGACCTCGCCCCGCTGGGGGGCCTGGCGTTGACCCGCTTGATCTTCGATCCGGCTCGGATCACCAACGGGTTGGCGGTCGCCCGCCAAATGAGCACGCTGCGCGAAATCGGTACCACCTTGGACGGCAAGATGGCCCCGGAAGCGTTCTGGAAACTGTGGGACAGCGGCGGCTTGAAGTAACCGTTGTATGGGCGAGGAACCGAGCCAGAGGCTGGTCAGAGCCCGCCACAACCGAGTCAACGGAGAAAGCGGCGCGTGAGAAACAGAGCGCGGCGCGATTCCCATTGAACCGGGGCCGACGGCCCCGCAAAGTTCTGGGCGTTCCATGAAAACCTCGCTTCTTCCGTTCCGACCGTTCGCCACCCTGGCGTTGCTGGCGCTGCTGCCCACAATCACTCAGGCGACGGAATCCACTCTGGTCGTCCGCGTCGCGGACCGTTCGGCCGTCCGCATCCCGCGGTTCATCACCGGCAAGTTCGCCGAGCACCTCGGCAACAACATCTACAACGGCATGGACGCGCAGATTCTGCGGAACCCAACCTTTGCCGCGTACCCGTTCGCCACCGGCCAGCAATCGCCCGACGGCATCGCCACATTCCACTACGAGCGCGACCGCATCAGCCAGGCCATCCGCCAACAGGCAGGGCGGACGGGCTGGCCGCCTGGCGAGGGCGACGCCCTTGTCGAGTCTTACTTCGACGGCCTGGCGGCATTTTGGGGCCGGGTCGGTCCGCGCAACGCCGTGCAGGTCAGCCCCGCTGTGGAGCCGCAAGGCGGCCGTGCTCAGCGCATCCAGGCGAAAGCCGCCGGACAAGGTGTGGCCCAATGGACCTGGCTGCCGCTGCACCGCGTGCGCGAATACGAATTCGAAGTTTTGCTCCGCTCGCCGGAGGTTGCCACATTCACCGTGGCCGTCTCGGCCGGCGCTGCCGAACCGCCGCTGACCAAGGTGAGCCTGACCGGCGTCAGCACCGATTGGCACGTCATCAAAGGCAAGCTGGCTTTGCCCGCTGACGCACCGGCCGATGCTGCCTACCGGTTCGCGCTGACCGCGGATTCGCCCGGCCAGTTCGTGATTGGCCGCGTCCGCCTCTGGCCGGCGGACCACATCGACGGCTTTGACCCGGACATCATCCGCTTCCTGAAGGCATCGAAGCTCCCGCTGCTGCGCTGGCCGGGCGGGAACTTCGTCAGCGGCTATCACTGGGAAGACGGCGTGGGACCGGTCGAGCGCCGGCCCACCAAGCCGAACTACGCCTGGGGCGGCGTCGAGCCAAACTTGTTCGGCACGGACGAGTTCATTGCGTTCTGCCGCGCGGTGGGCTGCGAGCCGATGATTTGCGTGAATGCCGGCGACGGCACGCCCGAAGAGGCCGCACGCTGGATCGATTATTGCAACGGTCCGGCCGATTCGCCGATGGGCCGGCTCCGCGCCGCGAATGGCCATCCCGAGCCATTCCACGTCCGGCATTGGGAAGTCGGCAACGAGCTTTGGGGCCGCTGGCAGTTTCATTGGACCACCGCCACCGGCAACGTGGACCGCTATCAACGCTTCGCCAAGGCGATGCTGACCGTCGATCCGACAATTCAACTTTGCGCCTGCGGCGCGCCGATCTTTTGGGGCAAGAATTGGAACGACACGCTCATCGCCGACCTCGGCCCGGCATTGCGGTCGATTACTGATCATCCGCTCATCGGTGGCAACGTGACCTTGACGACCGATCCGCTCGACGTCTTCCGCGATTTCATGGCCGTGCCGGGCGTGCTGGAGGAAAAATGGGCTTCTCTTCGCGACGACCTGGCGCGCGGCGGCGTGCGCGAACCGCGCCTGGCCGTGACGGAACTTCAACTTTTCGCCCATCTCGGTTCGCGCGGCGACATCAGCCAGCCTGCGCGGCTCACGCGGGAGAACTTGCCCAGCCAGGGCAGCATCACCGAGGCGCTGTACGACATCCTGATCTACCACGCGGCGGTGCGGCTCCAGCCGTTTGTCGGACTGATCACGCACTCGGCGATCGTGAACCACGGCGGCGGCTTGCGGAAAGAGCGCGAGCGGGTCTATGCGAACCCGTGCTATTACGCGCAGACGGCGTTTGCCGACTTCGCCGAAGCCACGCCGGTGGCGGTGGAGTTGACCGCGCCCACCGAACACGCTCCGCTGGTTCTGCCCGAACTCCGAAACGTCGTTCGCGAGCGCGACTTCAAAACCGTGGACGCCCTGGCGGCACTGGCACCGAATGGCGACCTCCTGCTTTCGCTGGTGAACTGCGGTACCGGTCCGCTGAAACTGGCGGTGGAACTGAAGGACTTCGCGGCGCGCGGACCAGCTCAGGTGCAAACGCTGGCGGCTGACAAACCGTGGTCGGGAAACACCCTCGAACAACCCGACGCTGTCAAGCCGGTGGACTCGGTGGACTCGGCGGCAGAGGTCCGCGATGGCCGGTTAACTTTGGATCTTCCGGCCTTCTCCGTCAGCCGCGTCCGGTTGGTGGCTAAGTGAGCGACCGATGCGAGCCTGGTGTGATATGCAACTTCGAAGTGTCACAATTAATGTCGCAATTGCGACAAATAGTGTGACAAAGGCTTAACCGGAGGCTGGACTCGTCACGCGGTAACGGCGCTGGGTGGGGCGACGATCTGCAGGGCACCAGGGAGGAGGCGAATGGTTGCCGGTGTTTGCCCGACCACGTCGCCGTCCAGCGCGAGCGGAACCGGAGGATCAGACTCGATCTGGAGCTCGCACCCCGGAAAATACCGCACCTTCGGGTGGCCTGGAAACGTGCCGCGCAGCAGTTGCGGAAACCGCCGGAGCACCTCGACTTTGCCCAAGGCCTCGATCAGGCACAGCTCCAGCCGGCCGTCGTCCATGCGCGCGCCGGGCGAAAGCCGCATGGCGCCACCGCCCGCCCATTCGCTATTGCCGGCGCAGACGTGAAACATCCGCCCGGCGGTTTCGCGGCCGTCGGCGCACACCCGCATCGTGGGTGAGTGGTAATGCCGGAGCGCGCGAAAGAAGCCCACGGAGTAGCTAAACCTTTTGCCGAACCAGCGCTTCACGGTCGGCCCGGTCCACTGCAACACGTCGGCGGCGAAGCCCGCGGCGGCGAACAAAAGGGCGTGTTGCGTAGCCAGGCGGGAGTTTTCGGTCCAGCGCGCTTCGATTACGTCGAGCGGGCGCGCCACGCCAGCCGCCAGCGCGGCAAGAGCGCCATCCACATCCGGCAGGCCGAGTTGCTCGGCCACATCGTTGCCAGTGCCGATGGGCAGAATGCCCAGCGCGGCCCGCCGCTCGGGATTCGAGAGCAGGCCGGTCGCCACTTCGCGGACGGTGCCGTCGCCACCGGCGGCAATCACGAGGTCGAAGTCGGGAGCCGCGAGTCGCGCCAGTTCCGCGGCGTGGCCGGGTGCCGTTGTGACGACGTTGCGGAGATCCAGACTGAGCTGGTAAAGACGAAACTGAAGCGCGTCCACCTGCCGCTGGGCCTGACCGGCGGCGGCGGCGGGGTTGGTGATGACCAGGATTCGACGCTGCAAGGCGGCGGCCGCGCGGCTCAGTACACGCGGCGCAAGTGGGAGGGCAGGATGTTCAGTTCGGAGCGGTACTTGGCGACGGTGCGGCGTGCGATCAGGATGCCCTTTTCGCTCAAGCGTTTGACGATGTCCTCGTCGGAGAGCGGCTTGTTCTTGGACTCACCGGCCACGAATTCGGCGATGATCTGCTTGACGCTTTCGTTCGAAACCGCGCCGTTGCCGCCGGAGGTGGGCAGGCCCGAGGTGAAGAAGTACTTCATCTCGAACACGCCTTGCGGGGTTTCCATGTACTTGCCCGAAACGGCCCGGCTCACCGTGGTTTCGTGCACGCCCACCACCTCGGCGACCTGGGCCATGGTCATCGGCCGGAGATGCGAAACGCCGTTTTCCATGAACTCCCGCTGCCGTTTGACGATTTCCTTCGCGATGTTGAGGAGCGTCTGCTGGCGCTGGTGCAGGCTTTTGATGAGAAACTTGCCGGCCCGAATTTTCTCGCGGATGTACTCGCGAACCTCAGTCGAGCTGTCCGGCTGGGCCATCAGATCCTTGTAGGTATTGCTGATGCGGAGATGGGGAACGGCGTCGTTGGCGACCGAAACGGTGAAATTGTCGCCGGCGCGCTGCACGAACACTTCGGCCACCACGTACTGCTGGTCGTCCGGCATGAAGTCGCGCCCGGGCCGGGGTTCCAGGTGGCTGATGCGTTCGACGGCGGCCTTGATGTCCTCGAGCGCGACGCCGAGCGTGCGGGCCAATTCAGGCAGCCGCCGCTTGCCGAGGGTCTCCATGTGTTCGTCCACGATGCGGTATTCGAGCGATCCCCGCCGCCCGGCCCGTTCGAGCTGGAGGAGCAGGCACTCGCGCAGGTCGCGCGCCCCAACCCCCGGCGGGTGGAAACTCTGCACGACCTTGAGCACCTCGCCGATCGTCTCCGGCGGGACGTTGGTCGAAACCGCCAGTTCCTCGAGGCTGGACTGGAGATAGCCGCGCTCGTCGATGTTGCCCACGATCAGCTCCGCCACGGCCCGCTGATCGGCGCGGATCTCGGAGAGCCGCACCTGTTCGAGCAGGTGTTCCTGCAGCGAAGTCCCCGCGACGAGCGAATCGAACATGAACTGCCGCCGCTCCTCGTCCTCCTCCCGGCCCCGTAGCGGCGCGTTGGCCTGGTTGTAATGATCGCGCCATTCCTGGTCCATCTGGGCCAGGCGCTCGAACTCGACCTGGAAATCGTCCACCGGCGTCTTCGTTTCCTTTTCCGTGGCGGGATCGAACTTCACATCCGCGGGCGGCTCCTGCGGATCGGCTGGGTCGGCAACGGGCGAGCCCTCGCGTTCCTGTTGCTCGCGTTGGGCCTGCTCGGCGGCGGGGACTTCTTCGAGAACGGGGTTTTGCGCGAGTTCCTGTTCCACCAGCGCCTGCAACTCCAGCACCGGCGCCTGCAGCAACGCCAGCGACTGCTGGAGCTGCGGCGCCAGCACCTGCTGCAACGCCATCCGTTGCGAGAGTTGAAGGCCCTGAGCCATGCCGCGAGGATAGGCCGACAAGGTAGTTCCACAAGCGGGAACTCCGCCGCCCGCCAAAGCGCGAGCAAATGCATTGCCCCGCCCGCGACGAGTTCCTAACGTTTCTGCGTGCCCGTAAGGTTCACGATTCTCGGCAGCGGTTCCGGCGGCAATTGCGCCTACCTCGAGACCGACGAGACCCGGCTGCTCATCGACGCCGGCTTCAGCGCCCGGCAAATCCGCCAGCGACTGGCGTCGATCGAGCGCTCGCCGGAGACCTTGCACGGCATCCTGATCACGCACGAACACTCCGACCATATCCAGGGGCTCGCGGTGCTCTGCGCGAAACTGGAGATTCCGATTTTCTGCAACCGGCTGACCAAGGACGCCATCGAGCACGCGTTGGAAGCGCGGTTCGATTGCCGCTTGTTCCAGACCGGCGCGGCCTTCGACGTGGGTGACGTGCACGTCGAGACCTTCTCGGTGCCGCACGACGCCCAGGACCCGGTGGGCTTCTGCCTTCACACCGCCGCGGCCAACGTCGGGTTCCTTACCGATCTGGGCCACGCGACGCGCTTGGTCCTGGAGCGCGTCCGCCCGGCGAACGTGCTGGTGTTGGAAACCAACCACGACTTGCGTTTGCTCCAGGACGACACCAAGCGGCCGTGGAGCGTCAAACAACGCATCCTCAGCCGCCACGGGCATTTGTCCAATGACGCCGCGGCGGCGGTGGCGGCCGAGGTCCTGTCGGCCGATCTGCGGCATTTGTACCTGGGCCACCTGAGCCGCGACTGCAACCGGCCCGCGTTGGCGCACCGCACGGTGAGTGACCGCCTCCAGGCCATCGGCGCCAGCCAGGTGCGGGTCGAGACGACCTCGCAGGAGGCGCCCAGCCCCACGCTGGTTTTGTAGCGCCCCCGCGTACGGCCTGCCTTGAACCCGGCCCCGTGTCTGCTAGCTTCGGGCCGCCATGGCCTTTGAATCCTTCCGCGCCTGGGTGAACCACCTCGACAAGGCGGGCGAACTCATCCGCATTTCCCAGCCGGTCGCCACCGAATTGGAAATCACTGAACTCGCCGACCGGCAGATGAAATCGCCCGGCGGCGGCAAGGCGCTCCTGATCGAAAAGCCGACCGTAAATGGCGCCGTCTCGCCCTTCCCGGTCGCGATCAACACGCTCGGCTCCTGGAAACGGATGGCGCTCAGCCTGGGCGCGAATTCCGTGGACGAAGTCGCCGCTGAACTCGGCTCGCTGATGAAAGCCAAGCCCCCGACCAGCTTCCGCGAGGCGATAAAGTTGCTCGGCACGGCACTCGATTTGCGCCACGCCAAGCCCAAGCTCGTCAAGGACGGCCCGTGCAAGGAAGTCATTCACAAGTTCGACGCCCCGCCCACGCGCACCTCGCCGTGGCCGCCTGCGCCGAACATCAACGCTTCGAATTCGCCAGCGGCTGCGAACGTTTCTCCCTCTCCTGGGGGAGAGGACTGGGGTGAGGGCGGCCCCACGACCCTCCTGAATCTCCCCATCCTCAAGTGCTGGCCGCTGGACGGCGGGCGCTTCATCACCCTGCCCTGTGTCGTTACCAAAGATCCCGACACCGGCGAACGCAACGTCGGCATGTATCGCATCCAGGTTTACAACGACCGCACCACCGGCCTGCACTGGCAGCTCCAGAAAGTCGGCGCTCGCCACGGTCGCCGCTACCACGAAACCGGCACGCGCATGCCCGTCGCCATCTTCCTCGGAGGCGATCCCGTGTTCACCTTCGCGGCCACCGCGCCGTTGCCCGATGGCCTCGATGAACTCCTGCTCGCCGGTTATCTCCGCAAAAAATCCGTCGAACTCGTCAAGTGCGAGACCAACGGCCTCGAAGTCCCCGCCAACGCCGACTTCGTCATCGAAGGCTACGTTGACCCGGCCGAGCCGTTGCGCGACGAAGGCCCGTTCGGCGACCACACCGGCTATTACACGTTGCCCGAGCCGTATCCCGTCTTCCACGTCACCGCCATCACGCACCGCAAGGACGCCGTGTATCCCGCCACCATCGTCGGCATCCCGCCGATGGAAGACTTCTACATCGGCGGCGCGTCGGTGAAACTCTTCCTGCCCATCTTCAAGATGAACTTCCCCGAGATCGTGGACCTCGCGCTGCCGGCCGAAGGCGTCTTCCACAACCTCGTGTTCGTGAGCATCCGCAAGACCTACCCGATGCAAGCCTACAAAATCATGCACGGCCTCTGGGGCATGGGGCAGATGATGTTCACCAAATACCTCGTGGTGGTGGACGACGACGTGAATGTGCACAATACCAGTGAAGTGCTGTTTCGCCTGTGTGCGAACACCGACCCCCAGCGCGATTCAATCTTCACCAAAGGGCCGGCCGATGTTTTGGACCATGCAACTTCTGAAATCGCGATGGGAACAAAGCTGGGCATTGACGCCACGCGCAAGCTCGCCGGTGAAGGATTCAAAAGACCGTGGCCACCGTTAATCAAGATGGATGCCGCGGTGAAGGCGAAGGTGGAAAAACTTTTCAACCCGTAGCAGCCGACGTGAGGAGGCTCAAACTCAACTGGCCGGGAATCCCAACGGGATTCAGTCCATCAGCCCAAGGTTGCGAGGAACGGGCTACCTTGGGTATGCGTCCCCAAATGGAAACCAACCCCAACGGGTTTTGACCAAAAACCGTTCGATTGGCGTCGCGACGAATTTGCCGCCAGTAGCAGCCGGTGTGAGAATTCGTCACCTTGAGTTCATGTAGCGTTGGACCTTGCAGTTGTTCGCCTCACTGAACTTCGGCACGACGCTCTCGCCGCCCCAGATTTTTCCTCCAGCTTTTTTGGGGGGGGTCTTTGAACTCTTGGTTTCGCTCGGCGAAATGCCGGTCAATCGCGGCAACAGCCTCGGCAACTGACTGATAATCGCTGTTGTGAATGACTGCCTTGGCCATACCGCCGAAGACTGATTCGATGACATTCAAATTCACAGCCGTCCC
>JAKCAB010000240.1 GCA_021839785.1 bacterium
CGACTACGACTATTGGAGTTTCAGCGCCCAGGCGGGCGATCACTTCTTGGTCGGGGTGGATACGCCGGGCCGGCCCGGCGCCAGCCAGTTACACTATCTGATTCAGACTGCCGACGGCCAGACCATCGCGGATTTCTACCCGAACTACAACGGCTGGGGACAGTCGCCCGCGATCACCATCCCGCGCGACAGCACCTATTTTGTGCGGGTCAGCTACAACTACGACTATCGCAGCGAATACCGGATCCGCGCGGTCCTCACGCCGCCCGAAGTGACGGTGGAGAACGAAGACAACGGCTCGGTGGCCAACGCCACTGCGCTGAACCTGGCCACCAGCGGCGACAACAAGGTAGGCACCGGCGTCGGTTACATCCGCACCAGCGGCGACCTGGACTATTTCGACCTGGGCACCCTCGACAGCGGACAGACCGTGTTCCTGAATGCGCGCCTCTTCGAGCACAGCACGCTGACGCCAGTGGTGAGCCTCTACAACGCTTCGAATGGCTACATGGTGGAGGCCACGGGCGGGCGGCCGTTCGACAGCGTGGCGGAGGTGCGGATCGTCACTTCCGGCCGTTACTACGCCGTGGTGCGCGGCGCGGCGGGCCAGGGCGATCTCCTGGCCTGGTACACACTCGAAGTGCAGGTCATGCCCACCAGCAGTGTGGCCTTCCCGAACCTGCAGATGGTGAGCCTCACCCCACCCAGCGGCAGCGGGCTGCAGAGCGGCGACCCCGTGAACGTGGTCTTTACCGTCAAGAACGTCGGCCTGATGAGCACCGCCCCGGTGGCCCAGTGGAGCGACCGCCTGGTGCTCTCGCCCAACCCGGTTTATGGCGACCTCGACGACGTGCCGCTGGCCGTCTTCAGCCACACCGGCGTGCTGGATCCGGACCAGGTTTACACCGTCAACGAGACGGTCAATTTGCCGGACGGCATCGACGGCACCTATTACTTGATCGGCCAGACCGATTCGGGCAACGCGGTCACGGAATTCATCCTCGAGGCCGACAACGTGACGGTGTCCGACACCACCTTCCAGGTGACGCGCGCGACCTATCCCGATTTGCAGGTCGAAAACCTCACGGCCGGCCTGTCGGGCGGCAACATTGCCGTCGCGTGGCAGACCGCGAACCGCGGCGCGCGCAACGCCGCGGCCGGCTTCAAGGAGTCGATCGTGCTGAAGAACCTCCTGACCGGCACCGAGGAATACCACGCCAAGCTCACCTTCCCGGACAGCCTGGCGGCGGACAGCGCCGCGGACCGCTCGACCACCCTGCCGTTGCCCGGCGCGGGCCGGTACGAGGTGCGCGTGATCACCGACGTGGACGACGCGGTGTACGAGTTCGACGCCGCCAGCCACGCCAGCGCCGAAGGCAACAACCAGGCCGCGGTCGTGCTGGACGTGGCGGTGGACTTGCAGGTCACCAACCTGCGCGTCGAACCGGTCACGCAGTTGATGTCGGGCCAGGGCGTCACCCTCCGCTGGGAGGACAGCAATCTGGGCAACCGCTCCACGGCGGCTTCGTGGCGCGACCACATCGTCGTGCGCAACGCGACCAGCGGCGAAACCTTGCTGGACACGACGCTGCCTTACGACGCCGGCAGCGGCGGGAACCTTGGGCCGGGTGAATTCACGGAGCGTTCGCTCCCATTCACCTTGCCGCATCGGCAACGCGGCGTCGGCAGCATCCAGTTCAGCGTGACCTGCGACGATTTGAACCAGATCGTCGAGTCGAACCCCGCGGACACGGCCGAGAGCAACAACACCTCTACGGTGACGCGCGATTCGATCCTGGCGCCGTACCCTGACCTCGTGGTGACGGACATCCAGATGCCCACGCTGGGCGATGGCGGCCAGCCCGTGACGATCCAATGGAACGATCATAACCAGGGCACGAGCGCGGCCACCGGCACCTGGCACGACCGCGTTTACTTGTCCAGCGCCGCGGATGGCAGTGGCGGACAACTCATGGCGGACGTGAGTTTCACCGGCACCCTGGCGGCCGATGACAACCTGGCGCGCGAAGCCACGTTCAACCTGCCAGCCGGGCAGGGCGGCACGCGGAAGATTCGCATCGAGACCGACATTGCCGACGCGATTCCCGAAGCCGTGGAAAACAACAACGCGACCGTGGCGGGTGACTCGCTGCTGGTGCGGTTGCCGAACCTGAGTGTGACCGCGGTCACCGTGCCGGCCGACGCGGATGCCGGCCAGGCGTTCGCGCTGACTTACACGGTCAACAACACCGGCGACGGCGCGACCTTCGGCGATTGGTACGACCACATTTATTGGAGCACCAAGAACGACGGCACCGACCTGAATTACCTCACGTCGGTCCACCACACGGATGCCTTGGCGGCAACCACGGGTTCGGTCGAAACCACGGCCGACATCACCCTGCCGGCCGGGCCGAGCGGCGAGCGTTACATTCTGGTTCGCGCCGATGGCTGGAACGCCATTGGCGAGTCGGCCGAGGACGACAACGACGGGTACAGTTCCGCGATTGCGCTCCACGTGCCCAACCTACGCGTCGCGGCGGTGGCCTTGCCCGCGGTGGGCGTGGCGGGCCAGCCGGTAACCGTCACGTGGACGGACCAAAACGTGGGTGACGGCGACACCTTTGCGGCCACCTGGTACGACCGGCTCTGGCTGGGGACCGCGCCGGATGGCAGCGGACCGCTCACGTTCCTGAAGGATCTGCAGTTGACGGACACGATCGCCGCCGGCGGTTCGGCCGCGCGCTCGACGCAAGTCATCCTGCCGCTGGGCGTGCCGGGCAACCGCTACCTGGTGGTGACCGCGGACGCTTACAGCCAGATCGGCGAAGCGGACGAGACGGACAACACGGGCGTGAGCGCGGCGCCGCTGGTATTGCAAGCGCCGGACCTGGAGGTGTCGGCGGCGTCCGCGCCGGCCAGCGCGGCCTTCGGGCAGACAGTCGCGGTCACCTTCCGCTTGCACAATCCGGGCACGGCGCCGGCGGCGGTGCCGTGGCATGACTTGGTGTATTTCTCGCCAGACAACGTGCCGGGCAACGGCAATGACGTGCTGTTGCAGACGCGGCCTTCGGGCGACGCCTCGCCGCTGGCGGCGGGCGCGACCAGCGCCGACCTCGTGGCGAACGTGACGCTGCCGGCGGTGGGCTACGCCGACGGCACGTATTACCTATTCGTGCGCGCGGACGGTTACAACGCCGTGGGCGAGTACAACGAGGCCAACAACTGGAGCGCGCCGGTGGCGGTGGCCCTGACGCCGCCGCCGCGGGCGGACCTGACGGTGGAAAACATCGCCCTGCCGGCGAGCGCCCAGCCGGGCACGCCGTTTACGGTGACGTGGAAGACGCGCAACGCGGGGGCGGTGGACGTGTCTGGTTCGTGGGCGGAGACGGTGGCGTTGTCGCCGGACAACGCGATCGGTGGCGACACGTGGTTTGCCACCGTGAACTTCACCGGCACGCTGGCGGTGGGCGCGAGCGTGGACCGCTCGGCGCAGGTCACGATCCCGGTGGACGGCCTCGCGGGCGACCTGTACGCGGTGGTCACGACCGACGCGGGCGGAAACGTCATCGAAGCGAACGAGGCCAACAACGCAGCGATCAGCGCGAGCCCGGTGAACGTGCCGTTGAAACTGCGACTGGTGGCCGACGCGGCGCAGGTGCGCGAAGACGCCGCCGCGCTGGGCTTCACGGTCAGCCGCAATGGCGACCGCACCAGCGCGCTGGACGTGAATCTGAGCAGCGGCGACACCAGCGAGTTGACCGTGCCGGCGACCGTGACGATCCCGGCGGGCCAGGTCTCGGCGCGCTTCAATAGCACACCGCAAAATGACGGCGTGCAGGACGGCGACCAGACCGTGGTGGTGTCGGCGAGTGCCACCGGGTTCACCGCCGGCACGGCCGCGACGACCGTGCAGGATGTGAACCACCCGGTGTTGACGCTCACGCTGCCGGCCTCGGTGGGCGAGGGCCAAACCGCGACCGCCACGGTGAGCCGCGACGCAGCGGCGCCGACGCCTCTGATCGTAACGCTGGGCAGTTCGAGCCCGTCGCAACTCACGGCGCCGGCCACCGTGACGATCCCAGCCAATGAAACCACGACCAGCTTCCTGGTGGCGGCCGTCGAAGACACGGTCATTGAAGGCAACCAGACCTACACCCTCACGGCGAGCGCTGTGGGCGCCATCGGCAGCAGCCAGAACGTCCAGGTGGTGGACAACGACGTGCCGACGGTCACGGTGAGCTTCGCGTTGGACACCGTCAGCGAAGGCGCCGGCGCCAACGCCACCACCGCCACGCTGACGCGTTCGATCGTCAGCGACCGGGCCTTGTCCATCGCGCTCAACAACGATCGCACGGACAAGATCCTGGTGCCGGCGACGATGACCATCCCGGCCAACGAAGCCTCGGTGACCTTCCCGGTGGCGGCCGTGGACAACCCGGACGTGGACGGCGACGCGCTGGTCACCATCCAGCCGGTGATTTTGTCTGGCGGGGTGGCGTTTGCCTTGGGCACGCCGGCGACGATCACGGTGACCGATGACGACGGGCCGACACTGACGTTGACGCTGGCGCCGAAACTTGCCGCGGAAGGTTTGGCCAGCGCGGCCACGGGCACTGTCAGTCGCAATACTGACCCAACCGACGCTCTCGAGGTGACGTTGGCGACCGACTCGCCAGGCGAAGTGTCGGTGCCCGCGAGCGTGACCATCCCGGCGGGCGAGAAAGAGACTACCTTCACCGTCGCCAGTCTTGACGACGGGGTGACCGACGGCAACAAGACCGCGAAGGTCACGGCTTCCACCGGCGGCTTCACGAGCGGCGCGGACACGGTCGTGATCACCGATGCGAACCTGCCGGACCTGACCGTGGCCTTCACGGACGTGCCGGCCACCGGCGGTTCGGAACAGCTCAAGACGGTGACCTACCGCGTGACCAACCAGGGCGTGGCGAACACCGGCACGGGCAAATCCTTCGTGCAACGGCTCTACCTGTCCACCGACCCGGTCGTGGGCAACGACAAGTTCCTGGGCCAATACATCTTCCCGGACAACGTGCCGCCGGGGCAGTTCTTCGACGTGGTGCAGTCGTTCTACCTGCCGCGCGACGCGGCGCAGTATTGGCTGATCGCGAAGACCGACGAGGACAGCCAGATCGGCGAACTGCTCGAAGACAACAACGTTGCCATCTCGGCGCCGATCCAGGTGACCACCACCTACACGGCCAGCGTGGTGGCGGGGCTGCACCAGGCGCTGGCGGGAACGGAAATTCCGCTCAGCGGCCAGGCGACCCGGCGCGACAACGGGCAACCGGTGCCGTTCGCGCTGGTGAACATTCACATCACGGTGCGTGGCACCGAGCGGGTGTTCTCGGCGTTGTGCAACGCCGAAGGCAATTACAGCACCTCGTTCAAGCCGCTGCCGGGCGAGGCGGGCGAGCACGGCGGCGGCGCCGACCATCCGGGGGTGGCCACCACCGCGGTGCAGGACACGTTCACGTTGGTGGGCATGAAGGCCAACCCCACGCAGCCGGCCATCCAGATCGTGGAGGGCGAGTCGGCCACCGGCAGCGTCGCGGTGGACAACCTCAGCAACGTGGCGCTGCACAACCTCACCGTCACGACCGACTGCAACATGCCCAACGTGCAGGTCACCGCCGCGACGTTCGACGACGCGACCAGCCTGCCCGGTCTGGGCGCGCGCACGCTGACCTTCACCTTGCACGCCAACGACGCTTCTTACGTGGGCGGTACGGCGTTCCTGTACTTGTCCACCACCGAGGGCGCCACCTTGACCATCCCGGTGGCGGTGTCGGTGATCGACCTGCGACCGCGCCTGGTGGCGACGCCAGGCAAGTTGATCGGCGCCATGAAGCCGGGCGTCCAGACCACGGTGCCGCTCACGCTGCGCAACGACGGCGGCGAAGCGACCGGGCCGCTGGACGTACAGTTGCCGCCGATCTCCTGGCTGGCGGCCACCGCCACGAAGCTCGACTCGCTGGCGCCGGGCGAAGAGACGACGCTCATGCTGGTACTCAAGCCCACGACGGCTGATGGCCTGACACCCGGGGCGCCGTACAGCGGGAGCATCGGGTTTGGCAACGCCGGCTACGGGACCACCGTGCCCTTCGAGTTCCGCTATGTGACCGACGGCAAAGGCGAACTCTGGGTGCTGGCCGAGGACGAGTACACGTACTACGCGGAAGGCTCGCCGCGGGTGGCGGGCGCCAACGTCCAGGTGCTCGATGCTTACACCAGCGCCACCGTCGCGTCGGGTGTGACCGACGCGGGCGGGCTCGCGAAATTCACGGACCTGGCCGAAGGCTACTACAAGATCGTGGTCACGGCGGACAAGCACAGCACTTACTCCGAAGTGCATTTCGTCAATGCCGGCCAGGTGAACTCCGTGGTGGCGTTCCTGTACCGCCAGACCGTGGAATACAACTGGACGGTGGTGCCCACCGAGATCGAGGACCACACCAAGATCGTCATCGAGACCACGTTCGAGACCTTCGTGCCCGTGCCGGTGGTGACCATCGATCCGCCGTACCTGGACATGAACGATTATCCGCTGCCGTCCCAGCAGATTCTGGTGACCATCAAGAACAGCGGGTTGATCGCGGCGCAGGGCGCGAAGCTCCAGTTCAGCGAACACCCGTGGTACAAGATCACGCCGCTGGTCGAAGACGTCGGTCTGGTGCCCCCGATGGGCGAGGTCAAAGTGCCCGTGACCATCGAGAACCATGTGCCGGCCGGGGGGGGCGGGCTCAAACTGGCCAGCAACTCGCGCAACAACGCCAAGCTCGCGAGCGTGCCGTGCACGATCACCGCGGGCCTGGAATGGTTCCTCATCTGCGGTCCGGACCACAAATGGCATCGCGTGCCGCTGCCCGTCTTCAACGTCCACGGCGACTGCGGCGGCGGCGGTGGTGGCGGCGGCGGCGGCGGCTGGGGTGGCTGGGGTGGTTGGGGTGGCCCCATCGGCGGCGGCGGTGGCGGCGGCGGTGGCGGTGCCTATTCCCCGCCGGTGAGCTTCGGGCCGCCGGTCAACTGCGATCCGTGCGACCCGGAGGTGTTCAAGAAAGAGGACATCTTCAGCATCGACATTTCGTCGTTCTTCGAGCCGATCGGGGTGGCCGTCGAGGCAGCCATCACGGCCCAGACTGGCGGCTTGTTGCAGCCTTCGGTGGACATCGAAGCCAGCGGCGGCGCCCGCACCTGTTGCGAACCGGGCGGCAGCCAGGGCATCGAAGTTTATGGCCACGCGGGCGCGTCGCTGGAAGTGGCGGTGGGCCCCGGCATCAGCAAGGAAGCTTCCGTCTCGGTCGAAGTGCCGGGCAAGGGCGAGGCCGAATTGTCGGGCGAAATCAAGCTCGGCTTGCAGGCCACCGGCAGCCTCTCGCTTAGCGGTGAAGTGTCCAGCGGCTGCAACTTCTCCGGCCTGGAGGTCACGGCCAGCGGCCAGGTGGCGCTGCGTTTCTTTGGCGGCGTCAGCGGCGAGATGAAGGCCAGCTATAGCAACCCGATCTACTCGGCCGACGTGGACGTGGCCGCCGTGAACGGCAGCATCAACGGCGGTGTGCGCATCGACTTCGAGTACAAGGACGGCGCCTTCACCATCAATCCGTGCTCCGAAGGCCTCTACTACTCGGCTTACGCCAAGCTCTTCGGCAACACCTACTCGCTGTTCCACGACGCAGCCGGCAATCCGCTCGAGAAGGTGTACATCATCGACGCCACCTGCCCGGCGGACGACGGCTCGCTCATGGGCCGGGCAACCGCGCAGATCATCCCCGGCGTCGAGGAAGCCATCCGCGCGGCGATCGCGCGCCAGTTGGGGCCAGACGCGGCGGCCAAACTCCATTCCGGCGGCGGCGCTCCCGTGCATTTCTCGAGCACCTCGCGGATCAGCCTGAAGTCCCGGCCGGTGATTGCCCGCGGCGTCAGCGTGAGCCGCGCGGGCATCCGCACCCAGGCCGATGAGGGCGTCTGCGCCAAGGTCAAGCTCCGCCTCGAACAAGAAGCCGTGCTCACCCGCAACGCCTTCAACGCGACCCTCGAAGTCGTGAACAAGGACACCGTCAACCTCGAGAACGTCGAGGTGATCGTCGCGGTTTCCGACGAAGCCGGGAACAACCGGGACGCCGTGTTTGCCTACAAACCGCCGACGTTGAGCGGACTCAGCGCCATCGACGGCACGGGTACGATCAACGGCGGGGCCACCGGCAGCGCCACGTGGATCCTCATCCCCACGCGCGAAGCCGCGCCGGATGCGCCGAAGGTTTACCTGGTCTCCGGCACGCTCAAATACACGCAGAACGGGCTGCAAGTGGTGGTGCCGCTCCAGCCGGTGCCCATCACGGTCTATCCGGACCCGCTGCTGTACATCAAGTACTTCCACCAGCGCGACGTCTATGCGGACGATCCGTTCACGCCGCAGATCGAGCCGTCGATCCCGTACTCGCTGGCGGTGATGGCGGAGAACAAGGGCAAGGGCCTGGCGAAGAACTTGCGCATCACCTCTGCCCAACCGCAGATCGTGGAGAACGAAAAGGGTCTCCTGATCGACTTCCAGATCCTGGCCACGCAGGTCGAGAACGACAACCTCTCGCCTTCGCTCACCGTGAACCTGGGCAACATCGAGCCGGGCGCGACCAAGATCGGCCGCTGGCTGCTCAAGTCCACGCTCCAGGGTCTCTTCATCGACTACAAGGTCACCTTCGAGCACGAGGATGCCATCGCGGGCAAGAAGACCGCGCTCATCGACGACGTGACCATCCACGAGATGCTCCATCTGGTGAAGGCGCCAGCGCCGTTCGACGACGGCCGGCCCGACTTCCTGGTCAACGACGACCCGGATCCGCCCACCGACTTCCCGGACCGCCTCTACCTGAGCGACGGCAGCACTGGCGCCGTTCAGGTCGTCACGCTGGCGACTTCCAGTGGCGTGCCCACGCCGGCGGCGCCGGAAGTCACCCTCACCGCCAACCTGCCGCCCGGCTTCGTGTACCTCCACGTGCCCGAGCCGTCGGACAGCCAGATGCGGCTCTACGGGGTCAAACAGGGTGACCGCGTCATCCCGCTGCCCGGCGTGGATAACATCGGCAATGCCTGGGTCACCGACCGCACCTTCGTGGGCGAAGGCAAGAAGCCGGTGAACGAAAACATCCTGCACCTGTTCGACTACAACGCGAACGCCACCGCCGGCCCGGTGACGTACACGTTGATCTACGAGGAACTGCCCGCCGAAGACCTCGACGCGCCTGCCAGCGTGGTGGGGGCGCTGCCGGCCAACAGCCCGGCCACCTTCGCGGTCAACTGGAGCGGCACCGACAACGGCGGCTCGGGCATCGCCACCTACGACATTTATGTCCAGGACAACGGCGGCGCCTTTACGCCGTGGCTCACCGGCACCGCCCTCACCGGCGGTCTCTTCACCGGCGAAGTGGGCCACACTTACGCCTTCTACAGCCGGGCCATTGATTTCGCGGGCAACCGCGAGCCGGCCCCGGCCACGGCGGACGCCTCCACGCTGGTGAGCTATGCCAGCGCGGCGCCGCAGCTCGCGGCCATCGGTGATCAGACCACCGACGAAGGCGTGGCGGTGGTGGGTCTGCCGTTGACCGTCAGCGACGCCGACACGGCGGCGGCCAACCTGAAGTTCAGCGCCGATTCCTCCAACCTGGCGCTGCTCTCGCCGGCCAACGTCAAGGTCAAGCGCGTGGGCGATCAGTTCACCCTCGACCTCACGCCTGAGCCGCAGCGTTTCGGCGACGCCTTCGTCACCTTGAGCGTGAGCGACGGGTCGCACTCCGACAGCCGCACGTTCAAACTGGCCGTGAACCACGTCAACGGCCCGCCGGTGGCAGGCGCCGACACGATCAACCGCGCGGCGGGGCAATCCGTCAAAGTCGCGGCCAGTGAATTGCTGGCCAATGACACCGATCCAGAATTGGATCTCCTCAGCGTGAGCGCCGTCACCTCGCCCACCGGCAAGGGGGCGACCGTGAAACTGGCGGGTGGCTGGGTCTTCTACCAGCCGCCGACCACCAGCATGAACGACAACGACGCGTTCACCTACACCGTCAGCGACGGCAAAGGCGGCACGGCCACCGGCACCGTCGCGGTGCACGTCACCGGCAACGCCGATACCGGCGACCAGAACCGTCTCCATCTGCCGGTGGTCACGGCGGACACCGTCACGCTCAGCTTCCTGGGCATCCCGGGCCGCGTCTATCGCGTGCAACGGACGGCCAGCCTGAGCGAGCCGATCGTCTGGCAGGATCTGGATCCGCTCGTCACCGCCGGGGCCACCGGCGAGGTGATCTTCGTGGACCATGACCCGCTGCCCGCGGGCGGCTTCTACCGCACCGTGGACACCACCAATCCTTGAGTCGGGACCACCCGGAAACCTTTATGAAACCGCACGTCATTCTGCTGCTCACCGCCTTCGGACCGGCAATGGCCGTTCACGGCGCGGTATTCACCTTCAACCCCGGGGCGCTCGTCCCCGAAGTGCCGGCGGCCGGGCTGGCGCTCAATGAAACCTTGAGCGCCGCCCAAATCTCCGGGCCGATCGCGAGCCTCACCGTGACGTTGAATATCAGCGGCGCGGGGACCAGCGGCGCGTACAACGGCGACCTCTACGCCTACCTCAAACACGGCACCGGCTTCGCCGTGTTGCTCAACCGGCCAGGCAAGACCGCGCTCGACCCTTGGGGCTATGGCGATAACGGCCTGGCTGTCACCTTCGACGACTCGGGCTCGGCGCCGGACATCCACACCTACCAAAATCCCCCATTCGGGGTGCCGGCGGGCCCGCTCACCGGCACCTGGGCCTCGGACGGGCGCAACGTCGATCCCAACGCCGTGCTCGACACCGACCCGCGGAGCGCCACCTTGGGCAGCTTCCTGGGCCTGGAAGCCAGCGGAACGTGGACCTTGTACCTGTCCGACTTGGACGGCGGGGCCACCGCCCAGATCGACTCCTGGGCGCTGAACCTCGACACGCGCGTCATTCCCGAGCCAGGCGCCTGGGCGTTGGCCAGCGGCCTGGGCCTGCTGGGCTTCGCCCTCTGGCGGCGCGTCCGCTGAAACGGAATAAAGTGCTCAAAACCCTTCGTCGGTCGGCGCTGGACATTGCCCGGTGCCGACGACGACGGCTTCTGATACTGCGGCTTTGCAGCGGCGTCGGGTGATTGTCCCCGGCTTAGCGGAAGTCTGAATCTCAACGCCAAAACGGGTCTTCTTCCGGCGTGACGGCTTTTCCGTGCGGTCTATACTGCCGCGCACATGAAAGCCACCTGGGTCTGCCACCGCCGGTGTCGCCTTTCCCGTTTCGCTGCGCTGCCTTTCATTTTGCTGGTCTGCGGACTAGCCTTCGCCGGCACCGCGGACAGCATCGAGTTCCTCTCAGACCATCCCGAACGGGTGCTGCGCACGACGCAGGCCTGGGGCGTCTTGGGAATCGATGTTGCCGCCCATGCGCCGGGCCAGCCAGGCGAGCCGCTGCGCATCGCGGACAAGCCTTTTGCCAAAGGTCTCGGCCACCACGCCAATGGCACCGTGGAAGTGTTGCTGGACGGCGAATTCACCACCTTCGAAGCCGAGGTCGGTTTGCAACCGTGCGGTGGCGGCGGCAGCGTGGTATTCCGCGTACTGGTGGACGGCGAGGCGCGGTTCGACAGCGGCGTGATGCGCGCCGGCGACCAGGCGAAGTTGCTTCGGGTGCCTTTGGCGGGAGCGCAGGAACTGACACTTGAGGCGAGCGACGCCGGCGACGGCATCGCTCGTGACATGGCCAACTGGGCCGGCGCCCGGCTCATCAGGTCCGGCTCAGCGGGTGCGGCTCCAGCCGAACCGCTCGTCGATGTCGCGCCGTTCGGCCGCGTGGTGACGTGGGATCCGAATCGCAGGGAAAGCACGCGCGCGTCGCGCATCGAGGAATTCCCCGCGGCCGACCTCTTCCTCGAAACGGACCTCCACGCGGAAGCAGATGGCAACTTTGCCGTGCCGGCCAGCACGAACGGCCTCGCCTGCATTGGCGTGCAATGGCTCAACCGTCGCGCCGTGAAGGAACTCTCGCTCGGCTTCGTGGATGCCACGCGACTGCCTGCAACCAGTGAAGTGCGGGTGGAAGGCTGGTTCGGCGAATCGGCCTGGCAAGGCCGATGGTTGCCGTTGGCAGGCGACCTTCAGCGCACGAACGACGCGTTGGTCTTCCACGCCGCGGCGGCTTCGCCGGCTGGCGGGCTGCTTTTGACGCGCAAGGTGCGCTGGGTATGGCCGGCGGTGGGAGAGAGGACTTTCGTCCGGCGTCCGACGGTCTTCACGCGGTCGCGGTGGGCAACTGCGCGGTTGCTTGTTCAGTTCGAGACACCGCGCCGCGTGCCGGAAGGGTTCGACGCGGGCAAGCGGGCCTTCAGCGGGAAGTTGATCGAAGTGTTCAATGGCGAGTTCGCGGAGCCGCCCGCCATCGCTTGGGAG
>JAKCAB010000114.1:0-2509 GCA_021839785.1 bacterium
GCCGCGCGAGGCGTGCCCGTTCAACCTCGCCCCGACCGCGAGCACGACCGCCATGCTGGTCATGGGCGACGCGCTGGCGATGGCGGTGCTGCAGGCGCGCGGGTTCAGGCGGCAGGACTTCGCGCAGCGCCATCCTTCCGGCGCGATTGGCCGGGCGCTGCTGCTCCGCGTGAAAGACATCATGCGCACCGGTCCGCGGAATCCGGTGGTGCCGCAGACGCTCTCGGTGAAGGAAGCGTTGCTGGTCATGACCCGCGCCAAGGCGGGCAGCGTGAGCGTGGTGAACGCGCGGGGCAAACTGGCTGGAGTTTTCACCGACGGCGATCTCCGCCGGCACATGGCGCGCGACGAACAGGTCCTGGCCCGCCCGCTGGCAAAAGTGATGACGCGCCACCCAATTCATATCCGCGAGGACGCCCTGGCCGCCGAGGCCCTGACGGTTTTCAACGCGCGGAACATCGACGATCTGATCGTGGTGAACGCACACCGCGAACCGGTCGGCCTGGTGGACTCGCAGGACTTGCCCAAGCTCAAGTTGATGTAGTACTTTGCGCCCGTGTCGCCCGGTTTGTTTTCGCCGCCAGTCAACGCTTGAACTCAGGAAAGCCATGATTGCCATCCGCCGCTTTTTAGCCGCTGCCGTGACCGGTACCGTGATCGCTTTGAACACCTCCGCTCAGGCCGTGAAGTCCAACCAGGTCCAGAAACCGCAGACCTTCACCACCCAGGTCACTCGCACGGTGACGCTGAACTACCTCCTCTTTCTGCCCCGCGGCTACGACGCCCAGGCGGACAAGAAATGGCCGTTGATGCTGTTCCTGCACGGCGCCGGCGAACGCGGCAGCGACATCTGGCTGGTGGCCAAGCACGGTCCGCCGAAGATCGTGGCCGAAAAGCCGGATTTCCCTTTCATCCTGGTGTCGCCGCAAT
Source organism: bacterium (assembly GCA_021839785.1). The sequence goes on from JAKCAB010000114.1 coordinate 931, forward strand.
GCCCGGCCGGGAAGACGTGGGCCGACGACGAAGTGCTCGCGTTGCTGGATGACATCGAGGCGAAGTATGCGGTGGACAAGACGCGCGTGTACCTCACCGGGTTGAGCATGGGCGGTTACGGCACCTGGAGCCTGGGCATCGCTCACCCGGAGCGTTTCGCGGCCATCGTGCCGATCTGCGGCGGCGGCGATCCGCTGAAGATATTGCTGCCGGATCCGAAACGGGCCGAGGTCTTGAAAACACTGGCGGTTTGGGCGTTTCACGGCGGTAAAGACCCGGTGGTGAATCTCTCGGAATCGAAACGGATGGTCGAAGCCCTGAAAAAGTTCGGCTGCCAGGAGGTGGAACTCACGGTCTTCCCCGAAGCGGGCCACGACTCCTGGACCGAGGCCTACGCGAATCCGAAGCTCTACGAATGGCTGCTCCAGCACCAACGAAAGTGAAGCCTGGCCGGCCATTGGACGTCGGAAATCGCCGCGTTTGGACCGCTGTCCTCGGACTGGCGCTGCTGGTCTTCGCCGGTGGTTGCACCACCAGCAGCCCCAAACCGCGGCGTGTGACCGTCAATGCGTCGGCCGAGCAGGCCCGTTTGTTCCAGACCGACGTCGAGTTCTCCCAGCTCGCCGCGCGTCTCGGAGTGGCCCAGGCGTTCAACCTCTTCTTCGCGGAAGACGGCGTGTGGTTGCCGGTCGGCATGCCACCCGTCCGGGGGCGGCAGGCGATTCGCGACACTCTTGACCAGGCCGGCGCGGTCAAACTGTCCTGGCAACCGCAAATGGCGGCGGTCGCTGCGGCGGCCGACCTCGGATACACGTGGGGACTCTATGAAGCCCGCCTCCAAACGGCGGATGGCGGGGAGCGGGTCATTCGCGGCAAATACGCCACCGTCTGGCGAAAGCAGCCTGACGAAACGTGGAAGGTCGTCCTCCACGCCGGCAATACGAACGAGCCTTGAGCGGCGGAAGCGTGGTGTCCGACCGGCGCTTGGCAATGGAGCTTCGCCCCGGAACTAGCGGTCACCTTCGCCTGCGCGATTCTTCCGCTCCAGTTTTCTTCCGCTCCGGTCAGCCGGAGGTCGCGTCAACCAGCCTTGTTTCCAGACCGCGCTCGCGGCACCACGTTTCCAACGTTGCGATCAGCGCCCGCGGCAGCGGGAGGCCTTCCCGGCTGCGCCGCGCCGCGCACAAAGCTTCGCGCTGGCCCGGATAGAGCACGCGGTCGCCAGCTTTGCTGGGCGGTAAAGCGTTCCACCGCGCGAGCAGCTCGCACACGCGCGCCTGAAACTCGCGCAGCGGCACGAACCGCCGGATGTCGATGGCCCCCACCAACCCGCCGAGCCGGCGATGTTGGTCCAGTTGCTCGTACATGCGCGGCACGTCCGGGCCGTAAGGTGCGCCGGACAAAAGCGCGCAGAGCACCTCGATCATGAGCCCGAGCCCGGAGCCCTTGTACGTGCCCACCGGGTAAAGTGCGGCGGCCCGCCGAGGGTCGGTGGTGTCGTGGCCGGCCCGATCCACGGCCCAGCCGCGCGGGATGCGTTCACCCGCGAGCGCGGCGTTCGCCACGACGTTCCACGCCA
>JAKCAB010000114.1:2519-12428 GCA_021839785.1 bacterium
GATCCCATGCTCGTGGCCATGTCGAGGCAAAGCTCCCGGCCGCGCCCGGCCGGCACGGCGATGCACAGCGGGTTGGTGCCGCAGAAAGGTTTCCGCGCGCCGAACGGCAAAACCATCGAATCCACGTGCGTAAAAACGAGCCCGTTCATGCCCGCGCGAGCGATCTCAAGGCCGAAGTAATCCAGCGCTCCGCAGTGGCTCGAATTGCGCACGGTCACCCAACCCGCGCCGGTCGCGCGCGCCAACCGGATTGCTTCCCGCGCTGCGCGGTGCATCGCAAGCTGACCCAGGCCGTGATCGCCTTCGACGACTCCGCACGCCGGCGCCAGGCGCTCGAAACGCATTCGCGGGCGCGGGTTGAGGCTGCCCAGCTCGAGCCGGCGGAGGTAATGCGGGAGGCGCGCGACGCCGTGCGAGTCGATGCCCCGCAGGTTCGCTGCCACCAACGAATCGGCGACCAGGGCCGAGTCGCGCAGGCGCAGGCCGGCGCGGCGCAGCGCCGTTTGGCAGAGTTCGGCCAGCGCCGGCGCGCGGACGATTCGATTCGGTACAGCCATGCGACTCCGCGAGCTTAGGCGGACGCGGCCGGACTGGCAGCCTAATTGCGCACGTTGGCGGCTTGCGTTTAGGCGCTTCACGCCATGTTTGGGCGGACTGCAAAGCTGGACGCCCTTCCCGGCCATGTTACATTGCCCGCGATGTCAACGGCAGTCACGGCCGCCCCGGCGGCCTCGAAAAAAGTAAACCTCCGCCGGCCGGACGTGATGGAGCAGGTGCAGGCACTGGTGGTGAGCCACTACCGGAGCCAGTTGGTGGACCGGATCCGCGCCGGGGGCGGCGTGATCCATGCCGACGGCCTGACCATCAAGCTCGCGAAGGAATTCGGCTTTTGTTACGGGGTCGAGCGCGCCATCGATCTCGCCTACGCCGCCCGGAACTATTTTCCCCCACCGAAACGCATCTTCCTGCTGGGCGAGATCATTCATAATCCCGAGGTCAACGACCAGATTCGCGGCATGGGGATCGTGAGCATTTCGCCCCGCCCCACCGCCGCGGAACTCGACCGGGTCAACGCCGAGGACGTGGTCATCATTCCGGCGTTCGGCACCGAGGTGGCCACCCGCCGCGCGCTCGAGGCCAAGGGCTGCATCCTGGTGGACACGACTTGTGGCGACGTGATGAGCGTCTGGAAGCGCGTGCGCCAGTACTCGAAGGAGACCGTCACCAGCATCATCCACGGCAAGGCCAAGCACGAAGAGACCAAGGCCACGACGTCGCAGGCGACCGCCTACGGCGTGGGGCATTACCTCGTGGTGTTCACGCTCGAGGAAACCGACTACGTCTGCGATTACATCCGGTGTGGCGGCGACAAGGCGGCGTTTCTGGAAAAGTTCAAAGGCGCGTACTCGCCCGGCTTCGACCCGGACCTGCATCTGCAGGCCGTGGGCGTGGCGAATCAGACCACCATGCTGCGCGGCGAAACCGAGGAGGTCCAGCGCCGCATCCGCGCGGCCATGCAGGACCGCTACGGCGCGGCGGAGCTGGCCCAGCATTTCCGGTTCTTCGACACGATTTGCGGCGCCACGCAGGATCGGCAGGACGCGCTGCAGAAGCTTTTGCGCGAGCCCATGAGCCTGCTGCTGGTGATCGGCGGCTACAACTCTTCGAACACTTCGCACCTGGCCGAGATGGGCGAGAAACTGCTGCCCACCTACTTCATCAAGAACGCGTCGAAGATGGTGTCGGCCTCGTTGATCCGGCATTGGGACCAGCATCAAGGCCGCGAGTTGGAGACGGCCGATTGGCTGCCCGCCGGCGAGGTCACCGTGGGCATCACCGCCGGCGCCTCCTGCCCGAACAACCTGATCGCCGACACGATCCAGCGGCTCTTCGAACTGCGCGGGCTTTCGGTGCAGGAGTTCCTGGCCCGCTGAGCGACGTTCGTCCGGCCTTCTCCAATGCCGTGTTCCCGCGAAGAGCTTGAAGGCCGCGAGCGCCACTGGCTCGCGCCTTACGCGCAGTTGAGCGCCGACACGCGTGGACGCGAGCACCCCGAACCGCCGCCCGAGTGGCGCACGCATTACCAGCGAGACCGCGACCGCATCGTTCACTCGCGCGCCTTCCGCCGTCTCGAATACAAGACCCAGGTTTTCCTGAACGGCACCGGCGATCACCTGCGCACCCGGCTCACGCACACGATGGAAGTGGCGGCCATCGCCCGGAACATCGCCCGCGCGTTGCGCCTGAACGAAGACCTGGCGGAAGCCATCGCGCTCGCGCACGACCTCGGGCATTCGCCCTTCGGCCACAGCGGCGAGGCAGTGTTGAACCGCCTGATGCGCCGGCACGGCGGCTTCGAGCACAACCGCCACAGCCTCCGCCTCGTCGAACAACTCGAACAGAAGTACCCTGGTTTTCCGGGCCTGAACTTGAGTTGGGAAGTCCGCGAAGGCCTGGCCAAACACCGCACCAGCTACGATCAGCCGGGGCGCAAAGCCGGATTTCCAGCCCGCCAGAGCTCGCTCGAGGCGCAGATCGCCAATCTCGCCGACGAAATCGCGTATTACAGCCACGACCTCGACGATGGTCTGGAGGCCGCTTTGTTGTCCGAGAAGAAGTTGGCGCGCGAAGTCCGCGTCTGGCGGCAGGCCGCGCGACAGGTTCAGCGCGAACACGGCGTTCTGGCCGACGAGTGCCGGCGCTACTTCACCATCCGCTGCCTCATTGACGACCAGGTCCATGACGTGGTCGAACACACCGAAGCACGGTTACGCAAAGCCGGGCCGAAGTCTGCCGACGAGGTGCGGCTGCAGCGTCGCGCGCTGGTGGGTTACAGCGCCCGGCGGCGCGAACTGAACCTGGAGCTGCGCGATTACCTCTACCGGAACCTGTACTACAGCGCCGAGGTCCACGACCCGAACGCCCGTGCCGGCCGAATGCTCGAGCAGCTCTTTCGCCACTGTCTCGCGCATCCCGAGGACATGGGCGAGCAGGCGCGCAAGCGGATTCCGCTGGACGGCCTGCCGCGGGCGGTTTGCGATTATCTTGCCGGGATGACCGACCGTTACGCGATGCAGGAACACCAGCGTTTGATCGGCGGAGGCGCCTGAAAGCGCAGTGGCAAGGCTCACGATTTGAATTACGCTCCAGCCATGACCGCAAAGCGCACGCGATTCCCGGTTGTTTCGGTCGTTCTCGGCTCGCTCTGGTTCGCGGGCGCCACGCCATTTGTCTGGGCTGCCTCTGCCGAACCGCCGAGCCGGCCGGCGATTGTCCGGCTGGATCCGCCGGAGCAAGGTTTTTTCTCCAAGCGCCTGGACTTTCACGGCATCCCCATCAAGGCCCACCAAGCGGTGGTGGACGAGGCGCTGTTCGCCGCCTACGACCGCTTGTCGATGATGCTCACCAACCTGCCCGTGGTGGTCTCGAACCTCGCCGCCGCCGGCGCGGAGTTGCACATCATCGGCCGCGACCAGGTGACCACTGACCTGCCCGAATGGCGGCACGACAAGGGCAGGCCGATTTGGGAGCCGACTTACAACGGCAAGACCCGCGACGAACGCACGCGCGGCATGGGCGGCTTGCTCACGTCTTGCGGCGAAGAGAACCTGCTCCGACTGGAGAAAGATCGGTACCGCGGTCGCGACATCTGCCTGCACGAGTTCGCGCATGACATCCGGAGCTTTGGCCTCGCGCGCGACGTGCGCGCGCGGTTCGACGCACAATGGCGGCGTTCGCTGGCGGCGGGACGGTGGGTCAAATCCTACGCGGGATCGAACCCGGACGAGTTCTTCGCGGAACTGACCATGTGGTATTTCGGCACGCACGGGGATCTGGGCATGACCGGGCCGAAACCGGAGAACGGCCGCGCGGGCTTGAAGGAATACGACCCGGCGGCGTTCGCTTTGCTGGATGACTTTTACCGGGGCCGGATCGAAATCGGCCAAGTCGAACGCTGGCGCGTGCGCGGCAAGGCCAACCGCCTCGATGCCGACCCGTCCGCGGCGGGAGCTGCCGGAAAGACCACCGGGCCGCTCCAACACTGAGTTGGTTTGGGTGGCGGAGAGGCGGCTCTGCGGTCAGGCGCGCGGCGCGGGCAATCCCTTCAAGGCCTCGCGGACGCGCTCGAATTCGGCCGCCACGGCCGCCACCAAACGCGGGGCGTCGGTGAGCGTGCCGGCTTTGGCGCTCCGTTCGAGTTCGGCCGCGAGTTGGCCCAGCCGGCGGGCACTGAAATTGACGGCACTGCCCTTGAGACTATGCGCCGCCGCCTGCATGGTTGTGGCCTCGCCCGGCCCGGCGGTCTTGAGCCGTGCGATTTGGGCTTCCGAGGACGCGAGGAACAAGTCCACCAACTCCTGCAACGCAGCCGGATCGCCGCCCAGTGCCTGCACCGCGGCCAGGTCCAGCGGCGGTTCCGCCGGTGGCGGCGCTGCGGCTGTGGCCGGCGAACCGGCGGATGGTGTCTGCGCGGCAGGAGTCAGGCCTTGGGCCCGCTGCAAAGCGGCCTCCAGATCCGCGATCCGGACTGGCTTGGTGACGTAGTCGTTCATGCCGGAGGCGAGACATTTTTCGCGGTCGCCAGGAAGCGCGTTCGCGGTGAGCGCGATGATGTAAAGCGCGGGTCGCGAGGCGCCGCCCGAGAGATTGCGAGCCTCCAGGTTGCGGATCGCGCGGGCCGTCTGGTAACCGTCCATCTCGGGCATCTGGCAGTCGAGCAATAGCACGTCCGCGGTTTCGTGCTCCAGCAAGCGGAGAACTTCCACGCCGTTGGCCGCCGTCACGACCGAGTGGCCCAGGCTGGCGAGCTGGCGCATCGCGAGGCGGCGGTTGAAGTCATTGTCCTCGGCGACCATGACCCGGAAGATTCGTCCGCCGGCAAGGGCGGCGACCTTGTCGGATGCGGGTGCGCTGGTGGCGGAAGCTGGCGAGCCGCCGCGCAAGTTGAGCAGCGTGGCGAACAGCCGCGAGTGCCGCGGCGGTTTGATGAGGCAGGCCGAGACGCCGTTGGCACGCATGGCTTCCGCATCGAGCCATTGGCCCAGCGAGGTCAGCAAAACTACGCGCGGTGGTGGCAGGCGGGGGTCGCCTTTGATGGCCACGGCGAGCTCCAGGCCGCTGGTTTCTTTCAGCGACACGTCGAGCAAGACGCACTCGAAAGGCCGGCCCGCGGCAGCGGCCGCGCGCAAAGAGGCCTGCGCTTCCTCGGCCCCCCCGGCTTCGTCCGCGAGGACGCCCCACCAACGAAGCTCCTGAAGCAGGACGCGCCGCGAACCGGCGTGGTCGTCCACCACCAGTACGCGCTTGCCGCGGAGCGGGTCGCCGGCGGGCAAGGGGGTGCGCCCGTTTGCGTCCGGCACACTGCCAAACGTGGCGGTAAAGGCGAAGGTCGAGCCGGCGTTCACCTGGCTGGTGACTTCGATGCTGCCGCCCATCAATTCGACCAGTTGGCGCGAGATGGCCAGCCCCAAACCGGTGCCGCCGAACTTGCGCGTGGTCGAACCGTCCGCCTGCCGGAACGGCTCGAAGATTTGCTCGCGCGCCGCCGGCGCCACGCCCACGCCGGTGTCCTCGACCTCGAACCGCAACCCCACGCGGTCGCCGTCGGCGCGCGCCAGGCCGAGCCGGACGTTCACTTCGCCGTGCGGCGTGAATTTGATGGCGTTACCCACCAGGTTGGTCAGCACCTGGCGGAGGCGGACCGGGTCGCCGCGCACGTGCGACGGCACCTCGGGCTGAATCCAGCAGACCAGGTCCAGACCTTTGTGGTGGGCAGATTCGGCGAGCAGTTCGATGGCGCTTTCGACGGTGTCCCGCAGGTCGAACTCGATTTGTTCGAGCGTCATGTGGCCCGACTCCAGGCGCGAGAGGTCGAGGATGCCGTTGATGATGTTCAGCAGCGTTTCGGCGCCGTGGTGGATCTGGTCCGCGAACTCGCGTTGCTCCGGCGTCAGCGGCGAGCGCCGGAGCAGGTCGGCGGTGCCGATGATAGCGTTCATGGGCGTGCGGACTTCATGGCTCATGTTGGCGAGGATTTGCGCCTTGAGGCGCGCCACGTCCAACGCCGAGTCCCGGGCCCGTTCCAGTTCCCGTTCGACGCGGATCAGGTCGGTGACATCCTTGGAGACGCCGAAGGTGCCGATGATCCGGCCGGCTTCGTCGCGGAACGGCAGTTTGGCGGTCAAAGCCCACGTTTCGCGCCCGTCGGGCCAGGTCTCCCTTTCGGTAACGCCGAGGATAGGCTGGCCCGTCGCGATGATGCGTTGCTCGTCGTCGTAAGCCGGCTTGGCGTGTTCGGTCGTAAAGAAATCGAAATCGGTTTTGCCGACCAGCTTCTCGGGATCGCCCACGCCGAATTTCTGGGCCAACGACCGGCTGGCCCGCAGGAAGCGCGACTTGCGGTCCTTGAAGTAGATCGCGTCCGGGACGTTGTCGAGCAGCGCGCGGAGCAGGTCGCGCTCGTAGGCGAGCTTGGCCTCCATGCGGTGGCGTTCGGTTTCGTCCCAGAAAATGCCTTGCACGCCGATCACCTGGCCCGAGGCGTCCTTGAGTGGCGTCTTGATGACGTGGACGTAGATTCTGCTCAGGTCGGGCCGGATGTGCTCCTCGGTCTGGTCGATCCCCACCTCGGTCTCCATGACGCGGCGATCGTCGGCCCGGTACCGCTCCGCCAGTTCGCGCGTGAAGAATTCGTAATCGGTCTTGCCCAGAATTTCGTCGAGGCGGCGCTTCAAGGTCTGGCAGAAAAGCTGGTTCACGAAGGTGAACCGCCCTTCGCGATCCTTGCGGAAAATATTTTGCGGCAGGGCGTCCACCAACGAGTGGTACAAGAGCTCGTTGTTACGCAGGGCTTCCTCCGCCTCTTTGCGGTCCGAGATGTCCTCCACCGTCCCTTCGTAATAGAGGAATTTGCCGGCGGTGTCGTACACCGACCGCGCGTTCTCGGAAATCCAGATGACGCTGCCGTCCTTGCGGTGGATTTGCGATTCGAAGTGGCGCACCTCGCCGTGTTCCTGCATCTCCCGGATAAACTCGTCGCGCCGGTTCGGGTCCACGTAAAGCTGGCCGCGGATATCGCGCACGGCCGCACGCAAATCCTCGGACGTGGCGTAGCCGTAGATTTTCGCGAGCATCGGGTTCGCCGCGAGGTAATGGCCCTCCGCCGTGGTTTGGAAAATGCCTTCGGCGACGTTCTCGAAAATGCTCCGGTACCGCATCTCGGCGAGGCTCAGGGCCGCTTGAGCGCGCTCATGGTCGTCGAGGCTGCGCTCGAGCCGACGCAGGTTGCGGCGCAATTCGAGGTGTGTAATTACCTGGCGGGCGAGGATCTCCAAGCCTTCGACCTGGGCGGGCGTCAACTCGCGCGGGCGCCGGTCGAGCACGCACAAGATCCCCAAAGCGTAGCCGCCGGCCACCACGAGCGGCACGCCGCCATAAAACCGGAAGCCCTCCGGCCCGCTCACCGTCGGGTGCTTTGCGTAACGCGGGTCCGCCGCGAGGTCGGGAATCAGAAACCGGTGCGGCGACAGGATGGCTTCAGCGCAGAGCGATTCCCGGCGCGGCATTTCATGGGCTTCAAAGCCGACCCGCGCTTTCAGCCAGACCCGCTCGGCGTCCACGAAACAGACCAGGCTGATCGGCGTGCCGCAGATTTGGGCCGCCAGCCGCGCCAAGTCTTCGATCGCCTGCTCCGGCGGAGTGTCGAGGATGCGGTACTCGTGAAGCGCCGCCAGGCGGGCGGCCTCATTGGGCGGGAGCGGAGCGGCGGTCTTGGCCATGCGCAGGTCGTTGAATGTTCGCGCGCCAATATGCCGCGCGCCGCCGCGGCGGGCAACCACGCCGGCCAGCCCAGCCGCGGCCTGAACGTTCAACCGGCGGCGCGGCGAGCGGGATGGCTCGCTGTCCGCGCCGCCTCGTTTTACCTCGGTGACACCATGACCCAAAGTGCAGAACTTGACGCACATGACTGGGTAACACCCTTTTTGAGTTAACGAATGGTTTCCGCCAACCACTTCATCCCGCCCCGGGTAACATTCTTTTTGAGTCAAATCGCACTTGGCTTAGGTCGCAAAAAAGGCTTGTACGCGCCATGCGGCTCCGGCAGGTTTTGCGGTCCACGCTGGCGCGCACAACCCGTGGCCGCGTGATTTTCATGTCGTCGAACTTGTGAGAGCACTCGCGCGCAATCTGCTGGTCTTGGCGGGCGTGACTGGTGGGCCGTGGGCAGCCTGGGCTGCCGAGCAGGCCGCTAGCCACGAGGAGTTGCCGCTCCACGCGGTCGAGATCGGGCACGTGGCCGGGTTTCCGATCACGAATTCGATGGTGGTGACGTGGATCGTGGCGCTGGGGTTGATCGTCTTTGCCCAGCTCGCGATGCGGAATCTGAAGCGGGTGCCCCAAGGCGCGCAGAATTTCTGGGAGTGGCTGGTCGAGAGTCTTTACGGGTTTTTGGAGGGCGTGATCGGGAGCGACCTGGCGAAAAAGACGTTTTGGTTCTTCGCCACGATTTTCATCTTCATCCTGTTCGCGAACTGGTTCGGGTTAATCCCCGGCGTGGGGACCATCGGTTGGGGGGTGCCGGGCGAACACGGCTTCCAGATCACGAAACCGCTCCTCCGCGGGGCGAACGCCGACCTGAACATGACGTTCGCCATGGCCATGATTTTCTTCGTGATGTGGACGGTCTGGGCGCTGCAGGCCAACGGGCTCAAAGGCTTCGTCCTGCACCTGTTCGGCCCGAAGGGCGAAAGCACCGGCCTGCTGAAGGTGTTGATGATCCTCGTGTTCATCGCGGTGGGTTTTCTGGAAATTCTGTCGATCGCCTTCCGGCCGATTTCGCTCAGTTTTCGTTTGTTCGGCAACATCTTCGCCGGCGAGAACATGCTCGAGGCGATGGCCCGCCTGGTGCCGGCGCTGGGCTGGCTGGTGCCGGTGCCGTTTTATTTCATGGAATTGCTGGTGGGCGTGGTCCAGGCGCTCGTGTTCATGCTGCTGACGGCGGTGTTTACGCTGCTGATCTGCATGCACGACGAAGACCACGGCAAGGCAGAACAGCATTAACCCGATTTCGGCGTCGGACCGTGCCTGGAGCGCGGGGGCTGCCGAGCAGTAGAAAGGACAAGACATGTTAACGCCTATGTTGGCAGCGGTGGAACCGGCGGCGAGCGCCGCCGTGGAAGCCGTCAAAGCAGTCGGAGTGACCGGGAACCTGCACGTCGGCCTGGCCGCGCTGGGTGGCGCCCTCGGCGTGGGGTTCATTGGCATGAAGGCTTCGGAAGCCGTCGGGCGCAATCCCGGCGCCGCCACCAAAATCCTGGTGCAGGCGATCCTCGCGATCGCGTTTGCGGAAGCCATCGTCTTCTATGCCATCTTCCTCGTTAAGTAAGAGGAACGGCACAGAAACCCTCGTCGGGTGCGGAGCCGGGCTGGCTCCGCACCCGCTTTGATCCGCCCCCGGTTATGGAACCCTTCGTTATCTTCGCGAACATCGGCGGTGACCTGGCTCAGATGGCCGGCGACACGGCCACCCAATTCGGTCTGGATTGGAAGCACTTTATCGCGCAATGTATCAGTTTCGCCCTCGTGGCTGCGCTGCTGTACCGGTTCGCCTACAAGCCCATCCTGCGCTTACTCGAAGAACGCCGGAACACCATCGCCGAAGGTCTGGCAAACGCGGACAAGATCAAGGAGGAGTTGGCAAAGACGGAGGCTTCCCGCAAGGAAGTCCTCGCCCAAGCCAACGAGCAGGGGCTGAAATTCATCGAAGAGGCGCGCGCCGCCGCCGCCAAGGTGCAGGAACAGGAAACGCAGAAGGCCATCGCCGCCGCCGAGTCGATCATCGCCAAGGCGCGGGAAGCCGCCGCGGCCGACCACGCGCGGATGCTCGCCGAGTTGAAGCGCGAGGTCGGT
>JAKCAB010000807.1 GCA_021839785.1 bacterium
AGCGGGTGAACGCTTCGACCACTTGCCGGGCGATGTCGTCCCGCAATTTGTCGGAACTTAACTCGGCGATTCTAAGCCGCGCCCGGGTGGAGCGCATCCGGCCAAAGTCGAACAACCCGCCCGGGCCAAGGCGCCAACTTGCACCTACGATGTAATCCTGCTGTCCGCCGAATGTGTCCGGGCCGCCGTCGTGTCCGCCGCCGAGTCCGCCCCAAAATCCCTGCGCCCCCACCGTGGGAATCAGCGGGCCGTAGGTGGCGCCGTTTTTCGCGTCGCGGGCGGCGGCGGCGAGCGCCGCGCTCTGCTTCAATTCCGGGCGAGAGACGAGGGCTTGGGCAACGAGTGCATCGAGCGCGGCGTTCGTTTCCATGAGCGTGAGCGGCGCGAGATCGGAGTCCTGCGCCGCGAGCGCCAGCGCCGGGTCGAGACGCAACACCTGGGCGAGTCGCGCGGCGGCGATGCGCTGTTGTTCTTTGGCCTGCCGCAACGCGAGGCGGTTTCGCTCGGCCTGCACGCGGGCACGCAGCAGGTCGCCCTTGAAGGCGACGCCGGCTTCCACCGCGCTGGCGAGTTGCGTTTCGTAATCGCTGGCAATCCGCGCCGCTTCGTGGGCCACGCCGACGGCGCCCTGGGCCAGCGCCAGTTCGAAATAACCTTGGGCCGCGGCCAGAACCGTGTCTTGTCGCTGCGCTTCGAGCGCGTGGTCGGCGGCTTTGGAAAGTTGCTTCGCCGCGAGCGTTTTGTAGAGCGCGTCGCCGAGGTCGAGTTGCACGCCCAGCGTCGCGCCCGGCGCATAGGAGTATTTGTGCACGTCAACGATGTTGCCCGAAACATCCTGAATCTTGTCGTCGTGCTGGCGATAAACGATGCCCGGCGAAATCCAGGGAAAGAACTGCGCGACGGCGCTTTGATGATTCGCCTTGGCCTCGGCCAATCGCTCCTGCGCGATCTTCACGTCGAGATTTTGCGCGCCGGCCAGGCGGAGGGCGGTGGGCAGGTCGATGGGAGAAGGCACATTCTTCGGCTGGGCATGGGCGGAACAAGCCAGGAACGAAAGTGCCAGGCCCCAATTTCCAATTTTCAATTTCCAATTTTCAATGGGGTGACGGCGCCCAGTTCGCGCCGGCCACGTTCGCGACCGGCCATTGGCGGTTGGCAATTGGCAGTTAGCCATGTTCACTTCGCCTCCGCCACGTTGACCGGTTGGTCGTTGTTCAGGGTCCTCTTGCCCACCAGAATCACCGGCTGATTGGCCAACAGACCGTCAAGCATCTCCACCGACGCGCCGTCATTGAAACCGGTTTTTACCGGAATCCTTTTGGCCTTGCCGTCGGTAACGATGAAGACCGACGTGCCCGCCTTCTCAAAAGCGACCGCCTCGACCGGCACGAGCAGCGCGTCCGTGTGTTTTTCCACGTCGAGCTTCACCGTGGCGTACATCCCCGGACGCAATTCGCGCTTGGGATTGGGCAGATCGATCTCGGCCAGCATCGTCTTGGTAGCGTCGTCGAGCGCCTGGCTGAACCGCGTGACGCTGCCCGCAAACGCGCGGCCCGGCAATTCGTCCACGAGCACTTTCGCCGGCAGCCCTTTTTGCACCCACGGCACTTCCGGTTCGGGCACGGCCACCTGCACGCGCACCACGTCGAAGTCCATCAAGGTCACGACGGCCGCGTTTTGCGCGGCGCTGCCGGACGTGGCGGCGGGAACGAACGCGCCGGGGTCCACCGCCCGGCGCGTGACCACGCCGGAAAAAGGCGCGGTGATTTTGCAGAAACCCAGCAGCGTTTCGGCGCGTTCCAGGGCGGCGGTTGCCATCTGGGCTTTCGCCTTCGCCGCGTCCACGCTTTGCCGCACGACGAGGTCAGGGGCCTTCTGGTGCGCTTCGCGGGCGCGCTGGTAATCGAGGTCGGCGATTTCCGCTTCGGCCTGGTAGCGGGCGTAATCGGCCAGCAGTTCGGGCACCTCGATCTCGGCGAGCAACTGGCCCTCCTTCACGTTGTCGCCTTTGTCCACGGTGATGGTTTTGAGGTAACCGGCGACCTTCGAGTAAAGCGTCACCTGCTGGTTGGCGACGATGGTGGCCGGCAATAAAACCGCGCGGACGATCTCGCCCCGGCGCGGTTGCGTGAGTTTCACCGAGACGGGCGCCTCGGCCAATTTGTTGGCGGTTGTGACCGCCGTCGGTTTGCACCCGACGAATGTGGCAATGAGAATTGCCGCCAGCATGGACCGGCCTGGACAATTTTGTGTTGCATATGCAACACAAAATTGTCCGAAAGCTTTGAGCGGTTCAGCAAGAATGCTTCCTGTGCGCAGAGGAGTTCGACAAGTGGGCAACAGCTCGTTCAGGTTTGCTTTGCGGTTCATTTTGATCCTACAGGTGAAACGTAGTAGCCACTCAATGGGTCGTCCGGATCGAGCGAGCGCGACTTGGTGCTGGCCCGGGCGCGAACGAGCGCGAAGACCGACGGCAGCACGAGCAGGGTTGCGACCGTCGCCGCGGCCAATCCGCCGATGACGGCGCGGCCGAGCGGCGCGGTTTGTTCGCCGCCTTCGCCCAATCCGAGCGCCATGGGTGCCATGCCGGCCATCATCGCCAGGCTGGTCATGAGGATAGGCCGCAACCGGCTGCGCGCGCCGTCGGCGGCGGCTTCCGCCGCGTTCAGGCCGTCGATGCGGCTGCGTTCGGCGAACGTCACCAGCAGAATCGCATTCGCCACCGCTACGCCGATGGCCATGATCGCGCCCATGAAGGATTGGAGATTCGCCGTCGTGCCGGTCAACCAGAGCATCAGCACCACGCCGGCGATGACGGCGGGCACGCTCGAAATCACGACGAACGAAAGCCGCAGCGATTGGAAGTTCGCGGCCAACAGCAGAAAGATCACGACGACTGCCAGCAACAAACCGCTCGTCAGACCGTCCAGCATCTGGCGCATCGGAGCGATCTGCCCGCGCACGGCCACGCTTACTTTGGGCGGCGGCTCGCCCGCGTCCCGGATCGCGCGCGCGACCTTGCTAGCCACGCCGCCGAGATCTTCGCCGGCAACGTTGGCGGTGATCGTGACGAGGCGCTGCATGTTGTAGCGCGCATACTGGCCGACCGCTGTGCCACTCGAGACTTGGGCCACATTGCGCAGGAGGATCGACTTCCCGCCACGGTTGAGCACGGGAATGTTTTTCACTTCCTCCAGCGAATTCATCTGCGGCTGCGGAATCTGGACCTGGATTTGATACGCGACGCCGCTGTTTGGGTCGCCCCAATAGACCGGGGTGGTGAAGCGGCTGGAGGACGTGGCGGCAACGAGCGAACGCGACACGTCCACCGTTTTCACGCCAAGCAGTCCGGCGCGCTCGCGGTTGAGCGCCACGTCCACGGTCGGGTAAGCGAGCGACTGGCCGAATTGGAGGTCGCGGAGCGAAGGGATTTTTTCGAGCTGCGCGCGGATTTTTTCGGCGAAGTCTTTGTTGGCCGTCAGATCGGGTCCGCTCACGGCCACCTCGATTGGCGTGGGTGAACCCATGCTCATCACGCGGCTGACGATGTCGCTCGGCTCGAACGAAAACTGCACCGCGGGCAACTCGCGGGCGAACCGCGCGCGCAGGCGTTCCGGCAAATCGTCCATGCGGACCTTCACGCCGCGCTTCAACTGCACCTGCAAAACGCCTTCCTCCGGTCCGCCGTTCCAGAGATGGATGAAGTTCACCGGATACGGCGAGCCGTGAACGCCCACAAAGCCGAGGGAAAGCTCGACGTTGTTCGTGCCCGCTTCTTGTTTGACGAGATCGAGCACCCGCAACGCGAGCGCCTCGGTGCGGTCCACGCGCGTGCCGGCGGGGGCGCGCAGGCGGACTTGGAGCTGGCCCGCGTCCACTTTGGGAAAAATCTCCGTGCCGATCCGGTCGCCGACGAACTTGATCACGAGCACCGCGGCGACGAGGTACCCCAGCGCGACGAGCCAGCGCGCGGAAACGACCTTTCGCACCACGCCCGCGTAAGCCTCCTGGAAGCGATGAAACGCGGAAGTGGTCTTCTTCGCCGTTTCGATTTCCGCCTCGCGATGCGCGCGGATCGTCCAGGTCGCCAGCACGGGCACGAGCGTGCTGGCCAGCAAATACGAAGCGATCATCGAGAAACCGACCGCCAGCGAGAGCGGCACGAACAGCGCCTTGGCCGCGCCTTCCATGAAGAACGAGGGGATGAACACCGCCAGCACGCAAAGCATCGCGATCAAGAGCGGCAACGCCACTTCGCGGCCGGAATCCGCAATCGCCCGCGCGATGCGTTTGCCCTGGGCCAGATGCGTGTGGATGTTTTCAATCGCCACCGTGGACATGTCCACGAGGATGCCGACGGCGAGCGCGAGCCCGCCCAGCGTCATGAGGTTGATGGTCTGGCCGGTCAGCCACAGCGCCAACGTGGCCGCGAGCAGCGAGAGCGGAATGTTGAGGACGACGATGAACGCGCTGCGCCAGTCGCGCAGAAACAACAGCACCATCAGGCCGCTCAACGCCGCGCCCAGCGCGCCTTCCATCGTCAGGCCAGCAATGGCGCGCGTGACGTAAGGCGATTGATCGAATTCGTAGCTGACCTTCACGTCGTCGGGGAGGACGCTTTGAAATTTCGGCAGGTTCTTTTTGACGAGGCTCACGACCGAGAGCGTCGAGGCATCGGCCCGTTTGGTCACCGGGATATAGACCGTGCGCCGTCCGTTCACGAGCGCGTAGCTGGTCACGATGTCCGACGTGTCCTGCACGGTCGCCACGTCGCGCACAAAAACCGTCGGATACGTGCCGGTGCGGATCGGCACGGCTTCGAGGTCCTTGACGTTTTTCACGACGGAGTTGAGCGGCACCATCGGATATTCGTCGCCGAGCATCACGTTGCCCGAGGGGCTGATGGTGTTCGCCGCGGCGATGGCGTTGACGATTTCGTCGGGCGACATGTTGTAGGCGCGCAGGCGGTCGGGCTTGACGCTGACGACAATCGCCCGCGCGCTGCCGCCGAACGGAGGCGGGGCGGACACGCCGGGCAGCGTGGCGAAGAGCGGACGGACGAGGTTGAGCGCCGCGTCCTGCAACTGGCCCACCGTGCGCGTTTCGCTGGAGAGGACCAGATCGCCGACGGGCACGCTGCCGGCGTCGAAGCGCATGATGAACGGCGGCACCGTGCCCGGCGGCATGAAGGCGCGCGCGCGGTTCACGTAGCTGACCGTCTCGGACATCGCCTGCGACATGTCGGTGCCCGGATGGAACTGCAGTTTCATGATCGAGGCGCCCTGGATGGACTTCGATTCCACGTGCTCGATGCCGGTGATGTAGAGAAAGTGGTATTCGTAGTAGTAAGTGAGGTAGCCTTCCATTTGCGCCGGGTCCATGCCGCCGTACGGCTGGGCGACGTAGATCGTCGGAATGCCCAGCGGCGGGAAAATGTCGCGCGCCATTTTTTGGAGGGCGAGCCACGCGCCAAGCACGACGGCGATGACGAGCACCACGACCGTGAGCGGCCGGCGCATGGCGGGGCGTATCAAATTCATGAGTGCGGAAGGTTATCCTTTTGGTGAAAAGCCAAAAAAACAGTCTTTGGTTGAGCGGTTCAGCCTTATGGCGCGGGCGGCGGCAGCACCAGAATCTGGCCGAACATCGCATTCGGGTGAAGGGAACAGGCGAACCGAAACAATCCTTCCTCGTGAAACGCGAAAACGTAAGCCGTCTCCTCCAACGGCGGCAGCGCCGAGTTCATCAAGACTTGCGAGCTCGGACTAAGCAGCATGAAGGCGTGATTGTCATCGGGCTGCAGATTCCAGAAGCGAATCTTGGTGGGCTCCTCCCGATGGACGGCAAAAAAGTTGGGCGAGAACGCATAGACTTCGCCGAACTTCTCGACCGTTTCCGGAGGGCCGGTTTCTTTGACGGCGACCCGCTGCGTCTGCACCAGCACACTGGCCGCCGCCGGGCCATTAGCGGTCACGGTGACGACCCGCGCCGCGTCGCCCGTGGGCAGATAGAACGACTCCGGGTCCAGTTTCAGGTGCCGGTTGCCCATCCTTTCCGGCTGGGAGCTGGTGCAGCCGGTAAGGACTCCGATTACCGTCAGAGTCGGGATGATTACGTGAGGTTTCATCGAGCGTTGTTCCTTTCTGGTTGGTTGGAGCGCGCTGGGCTGGCCGGGCCTCCAGCGGCGGGGGTTGGGCCCTGGCCCTTCGCCAGCCAGGCATCGAGCGACCAGCTCCCGCCTCCCACAAGCAGGAGGAACAGCAGGCCGCAGAGCATCGAGAAGTCCGTGCGCGCCTCATGCGTCATGCTCAGGAACCCGTAGCGCGGGAGCTTGGCCAGCGTGAAGGTCCAGAAACCGTGTCCGAGCAGGATCGGGATTTTGGTCGAGAGGATGGCCACCGAGATGTCGATAAGGAGTGGGACCGCCGCCAGCCGGGTGAGCCAGCCTGCCAGCAGGAACGCGCCGAACACAGTTTCCACGCCGCCGACAAACGGCCCCATCGCCTCCGGCGCGGGAATGCCGATCTTGGCGAACCGGCCCGCGCCGAGGTCCGCCGGATAAAGGAATTTCTGCACGCCCTCGAAGAAGAAGACGGCGCCGACCGCCAGGCGGATGAGCACGGCGGCCGCGGGGGCTGGGCCGGAGGTGAGTTTCGTGAAGCGGTTCATGGTGTCAGCTTGTTGGGTTTTGGCCGACCAAACCGTAGTGATCGGGCGGCAAGGCACCGGTAAAGGTCCCATGACCGCAGCCGAATTCGACCCCGCCGGGATCCGGCGCGTCGGGAGCCAGCGGCGCCGGGACGCGCTCGGCGTCGGAGCACGTCGCCCACATCGGCTCGTCGGGCATCCCGCTGTCTCGAACTTTCGTAGGATTCACTTCGCCGCGGCAGCCTCGTGGGCAAATTGCCGCGCTGCCGCAAGCTCTCTTGCTCCGTCAGCAGCGAATCGCGGACGCGGTTGAAGAATAGGTTGATGCGGGCGTCCAGCCAGCGAAACACCGCGGATTGGCTTTTGAACGCATTCTTCCGAAAACGGAGGCAACCGTGGCAGAAGTCCGATCGTGTGGGGTAGGTTTCCGCGCGGACGCGAGGGAAGACGGCGAACACGCGCACCCCGGTCGCCAGAACCTCCCGAAAGCCGCGAAACCACCAGGCGCGCTGGGAGCAGAGTCGTTCCAAACGAATCGTGCAGATTCGGCAGACGGCGAAGGTGGGCAGTGGGGAGTTCAGGGTCATCGGAACGTCAGCGCATCCACCCGCCCCAGCCGAAGACGAGGAAGAAGTAAAAGCCACCGAGCAACAGGATCGAGGCAAACCGCCGGGGGGCTTTCTCGGCATCGGCGAACTTGGCTTCACGCAGCGCCAGGAAGCTGCCCAACGCCAGCAGGGCCATGCCCGCGAGCGAGAGCGTCGGCAGCGTGAACCAGGCGGCGGGTTGGGGCATCGTTTTCGCGTTCATCCGGATGGCCGTCTGCACGCCGGTCGGCTCGGCCCAGGCGTAGGGCAGGAAGCCGGCCCAGGAGGTGAATTTTTCCAGGCCCTTGGCCAGGTGGCCCGTCGCGACGACCACGGCCACCGGCAGGGCCAAGCGTCGCCAAGCTTCTCCGAGCGATGTGGCGCCGCCGCCCAGCAACGTCGCCGCGCCCAAGACAAGCCAAAGCAAGAGCGGGACAACGGCGATGGTCCACACCCCCTGAATCCAGCCCGAAGCCGCGCCCGCGTTCAGCGCCGCGCTGACCTGCTGGGGCACCCATAAAAAAACCGGTTCGGCCGTTTTCCACACGCCGCTGAGTTCGTAGGTGACGAAGCCGGAGACAATCATCACGAACAGCGTCAGCGGCCACGAGGCAAGCGGATCGCGGGCGTCGGCGCTGGCATACGGCGGGCGCACGAGCAGTTCCATCGTGCCGGCGGTGTCGGCCTTCAGGCAGTCGCCACAGAGGAGGCAGTCCTTGTTGGAGTCGAGGCGGGCAGGATTCAACCGCGAGCGACAGGCGCGGGCGTTGGGAGCCTGGCCGCCGTTCTGGCAGCCACTTTGCCCCGCGGGCCGCACGGCGAGCATTCCGCCGCGTCCGTAAGCGCTCAGGAGCAACGCCACGGGACAGAAACCGCGGCAGTAGGCGCGATCCTTGAAAAACAATCCGACGGCAAACGCCAGCGCCAGCGAGGTCCAAAGGAACAGCGACGTGTAGTGGGGCACGCGATGAATTTGCACGCCGGGCACGAGCATCTGGAGGGCGGCAAAGAACAGAATGACAAGGCTGCCTTTGGCCAGCCCACCGCCCAGCGGGCGCTGCGCCAGGCCAAGTTTGCCGCCCAGTTTCTCCGCCTGGCTCGAAACCAGTTCGAGCGGGCACACGATGCACCAAGCGCGGCCCAGCAGGAATGTCACCCAGACGATGGCCGGCCACCACAGACCCCAGATGGTAAGATTCACGAGGTTGGTCTTGGCGTAGAGCTTGGCGTTGACGCCTGCAGGCGTGTGGCGCCCCCAGCCAAGGACCGCCAGGGTGACAAAGACCCCCAGCACCAGTGCTCGAAGCACGCCGGGAAAGGCCGACCACCGGACGAGCCTCGCGATGGGGCGGAATCGAAGGAGGTTGAGTCCCCGGCTGCCACCGTCGGCTGTGGACGTCTGCGCTGCGGCGGAGGCGGTGTTCATCGCTTGGCTTGGGTATCGGCTTCCTCGACTACTTCCCGGTGCAGCTCACGAATTTGGTCGCGAACGATTTCCAGCACCTTCTGCCCCTTGGCCGTAAGCCGGTAATCCTTGCGGGCGCGCTTGCCGCCACCGGGGTCGGTTTGGCTCTTCAGCCAACCGAGCCGCTCCATCCGCTGGAGCAGCGGATACAGCGTGCCGGGACTGATTTCATAGCCATGATGGCGGAGCTCGTTGAGCATCCACTGGCCGTGTAACGGTCCTTCGCCGGCGTGGTGCAGGATGTGGACTTTCCAAAAGCCCAACAGGATTTCCCGACTGACGACTTTCATGTGGCGGTAGCTTTCAAAATACGACCAACGATGTCGGAGATCGTAATAGCAGGGCGGCAGGAGCGATGTCAACCAGTTCCTCCAGGCTCACGCGTAGCGGGGTCGGATGCGGGTTGGACCGCACCTTCTCGCGTCCACGGCGGGCGGAGTTTTCTGCCCCCATCCCACGCCAAACTCCGCCCACCGCCGTCACCCAATCGTAACAATTATGTCATCGGATTGAAACACAGGGGCCGCAGCGTGTGGGGGTTCTGGCAACCGATGAACTTGAAACGAAAGACCTTGAATCGTTGGTCCGCCGCCCTGAGCGCGGCGGCTGTGCTGGCGGCGGCCGTCCAGGCCCCCGCTCAATCCGTGGACGCCCTGCTCGACAAGCTGGTTGAGAAGGGCATCCTCACCACCGACGAGGCCCAACAGATGCGGGCGGAGGCCACCCCGAAAGCCGCGCCTGGCCACTCAATTGCCACCGGCTTTCCGGACTGGGTGACCTCGTTCAAGATCGGCGGCGATTTTCGTGGTCGGTTCGAGGATTTCACGGCGGACAATTCCGCTTACACGGACCGGGTCCGGCTCCGCTACCGTCTGCGCGTGGGCGCGACGGTGACTTTCAAGGAGAACCTCGAGCTGGGCCTGCGCTTCGCCTCGGCCGATCCCGCTCCGGGCACCGGTTACGGCGGCAATCCAGTGTCGAACAACACCACCCTCCAGGACAACGGCACCAAGAAGTTCCTTTACATCGACGCCGCGTACGGCCGTTGGCGACCCATCCACGACGACGACTGGCAGGTGATCACCACCGTCGGCAAGATGGACCAGCCGTTTCAATCCTCGAGCATGGTGTTCGATCCCGACTACACGCCGGAAGGCGCGGCCGGGCAGGTGGCCTACAAGCTGAGCACCCATCATACCCTGCGCTTCAACACCGCCGCGTTCGTCTTGGATGAACTGTCGGGGTCCACCCAGGATCCCTTCCTGTACGGCGGCCAGCTTCTCTGGGACGCGAAGTGGTCCCCGCGCGTGAGCAGCGCGATCGGGGTCACGGCTTTGAACTTGGTGAACAAGCTGGGGCTCCCGAACAGCGCCGTGTCGAACGTCAACGACGGCAATACGCGGGACGCCAACGGCAACCTGGCCTACAACTTCAACCCGATCGTGGCCGGCGCCAGCGCGACTTACCGGTTCGACCACGCGCCGCTCTTCCGCGGCGAATTCCCGGTCAAGCTGGGCGGCGAATACCTGAACAACCCCGGCGCCCCCAGCGCGAACGAAGGCTGGTGGGCCGGCGTCACCTTCGGCCAGGCGGCCCGGAAGGGGACGTGGGAAGTCTCTTACCGTTACCAGCGCTTGGAGGCGGACGCCTGGTATGAGGAACTCGTGGACGATGACAACGCGGCCTACTACCGATCGCCGGTGGCCGGCTCCGGCTTCACCGGCGGCGGCATCCGCGGCGGCACGAACGTGAAAGGGCACCTGGTCAAGGCCAGCTACGCCCTGGCGGATGCGCTCACCCTGTCGGTCACCGCCTATCTCAACGAACTGATCAAACCGAGTCCCGGCGATTCCAAGAGCGAGGCAGTCCATTTCATGGCCGATGTGCTTTGGAAATTCTGAACCTGTGACCGCAACTGGCAACCGCAGTCAACCGACGAACCGCGCACAACCTGAACCTGAAAACGTATGAAACTGCTGAATCGATGCACCCTGATCGCGGGCGCCGCCCTGGCGTTCGCCCCGCTGAAACCTGCCTCCGCGCAGATGCTCATCAACGGCGCCGGCGCCACCTTTCCGGCGCCGATCTACCAGAAATGGTTCTACGAATACGCGAAGGTGGACCCGACGGTCCGCATCAACTACCAACCCATCGGCTCCGGCGGCGGCCAGCAGCAGATTCGCGCCGAGACGGTGAACTTCGGCGCCTCGGATGGGCCGATGAGCGACGCGGACCTGGCCAAGGCGCCGCGCAAGCTGCTCCACATTCCCACGGTCGCCGGCGCCGACGTGTTGACTTACAACCTGCCAGGCAATCCCAAGCTCAAGGTGGACGGGCCCACGCTGGCGGGCATCTTCCTGGGCCAGATCGCCAAGTGGAACGACCCGCGCCTGACTGCGCAGAATCCCGGCGTCAACCTCCCCGATCAGGACATCGTGGTGGTCCATCGCTCGGACGGCAGCGGCACGACCTACATCTGGGTGGATTATCTGAGCACCATCAGCCAGGAGTGGGAGACCAAGGTTGGCCGCGGCACATCAGTCAACTGGCCGGTGGGTCTGGGCGCCAAGGGCAATGAAGGCGTGACCGGCCAGGTCAAACAATTGCCGGGCGCCGTCGGCTACGTGGAACTCATTTACGCGAAACAGAACAAGCTGCCGTACGCAGACGTGAAAAACGCCGCGGGACATTACATCACCCCGAGCATCGAGTCGGTGACCGAAGCGCTCGCCACCGCCAAGATTCCGGATGATTTCCGGTTTTCGATGGTCAATCCGCCCGGCGAAAAGGCTTATCCGATCGCTGGCGCCACCTGGCTGCTGGTGTACGAACAACAAAAGGACGCGGCCAAGGGCAAGAAACTGGTCGAGTTCCTGAACTGGGCAATGAACCACGGCGAAGGCATGGCGGCCGCGCTGGATTATGCGCCGCTGCCGGAGGTCGTGCAGCAGCGGGTGCTGGAGCGCATCAAGACAATTAAATACTGACTTGGCCGGATCGCCCGTTAACGTCGGGGGCGAGGCGGACGAAGAGCGTTGTTCCTCCCGCTCTTCGTCCGTTTGTTTATCCGCACGGACTGCGCATGGCGATGGCTGAGAGTTGTCCCAATGTGGCCGGCACGGTTCCCCGCTCGCTGGCGGGCCGCCGGTTTGGCGACCGCGCCTTCAAGTGGCTCACACTGCTGATGGCGCTCGCAGTCTTCGCGCTGATCATCCTCATCGGTTGTGAATTGGCGGACGGTTCCCGACTCTCGCTGGGCAAGTTTGGCTGGCGGTTTCTTATCAGCTCCGAATGGAATCCGGTGAGCGAGGAGTTCGGTGCGCTGCCGTTCATTTTCGGGACGCTGGTGTCCTCGGCCATCGGCTTGATCATCGCGGTGCCGTTGAGCGTCGCCACCGCCGTGTATCTCACCGAACTCGCGCCGTCGTGGTTGCGGCAGCCACTGACGATCTTCATCGAATTGCTCGCCGCCGTGCCCAGCGTGATCCTCGGGCTGTGGGGCATCTTCGTGATGGTGCCCTGGCTGCGCGTGCATTTGTTTCCCTGGCTGAAAGGCGCGTTCGGCTTCCTGCCGCTTTTCCAGGGACCGATTTACGGGCTGAGCATGTTGGCCGGCGGGATCATCATCGCCATCATGATCCTGCCCATCATCACCTCCGTGTCGCGCGAAATCCTGCGCT
>JAKCAB010000433.1 GCA_021839785.1 bacterium
ACCGGAGCGCCGGATTTTTCAGGTCAAAACCGCCCACCCGCATCAAGGCGATGCCCGACAGCAGCACGACCAGGCCGATCGCGAACAGTCCATAACCCACCCGCACGGCGCGGCGGTTCGTCCGTCCCGCCGCGTTCTTGATGTGGATGAGGCAGAAGACCAGGAACGGAATCACCAACAGAAGCCCCAGCCCGAGGTGGGCCAGGAACATGAGCTGGTAGAAATAATTCTGGTAGGCGCGGCCGCTCACCCATTCGAGCGCCTTGATCGCCAGCAGGTAGGCCGAATTGGCGCCCAACACCGCCGAGAGCGCGAAAACCGCCAGCAAAAGCCAGCGCAGACGCGGCCCGACGGCCCGCACGTACCGGCGGCGCGCGGGCACGGCGGCGGGCGGCTGGGTCGCATCGTTCATGCCGTCAACATGTCGGTCAGCCACTTCATGGAAAAGAGGACGCTTTATCTAGCAAATTAGATCAATTGGCGGCTCCGGCTTGGGATGATCGGCGGGCATTCCGGGGGCGAAGTGGTGGTTTTGCGGGGCGAACCGTTGCGTCTCAGCCGCGGAAAGCTACAAACCCGGCTATTCGTCTTGCCTTCGAGTCGGTTGGCTCAGGATTTCAGCCTGTTGCTTACGTTGCCTTGGCTCGACCGCGCAGGTCCGGCAGCCCCCCGGTTTGCCAGGGGTTGCGGCAAGCACTTTCAGGAACTCGCCCGCCGCCCGGCCGGGAGGACGTTGCTTTGGCCAGACGGCGACAATCGTGCGCTGCGGTTGGGGCGGTTGCAGCGAGCGATACTCCGGCAGGTCGCTGCGGTTGGGCTGCAACGCCATTGCCGGAACGAGCGCAATGCCGAGGCCGGCGCGCACGAGGGCGTGAACGGTTTCCAATTGCGCGCTGCGAAAGCTGATTTGCGGCTGCACGTCGCGCTGGTCACAGAAACGCAGCACTTGATCGCCCAGGCAATGGCCTTCTTTCATGACGATGAGGCGTTCGCCGCCAAGGTCCGCCGCGCCCACGCTGCGTTTCCGCGTCAGGCGATGGCCCGGCGGCAGGGCGAGCAACAATTCTTCCGTGAAGAGTGTCTCCGTCTGAACTCGCTTGTCGTCGATCGGCAGGCTGGCGATCGCCAAATCCAGTTCGCACGCGGCCAGTAGGCTCAACAATTGAGCGGTGGTGTCCTCGTGCACGACGATTTCGACGCCGGGAAACACCTGGCTGAACCGGGGCAGCACCTGCGGCAACAGGAACGGCGCGATGGTGGGCAACACGCCAACAGCGACCCGGCCGCGCGTCAGCGCACGCGCTTCCGTAGCCTCGCGGTGCGCGGCCTCGACTTCGGCCAGGATGCGGACCGCGCGTTCGTGCAACGCCTCGCCGGCCGGCGTAAGCTGGGCGCGCGTCTTCAGCCGGTCAAACAGCCGCTCCCCCAACTCGTCTTCCAACTTCTGAATCTGTTGACTGAGCGAAGGCTGGGCGACGTGGCATTGCGCGGCGGCGCGCGAAAAGTTCCCCGTCCGCGCCACCGCCACCACGTAGCGAAGTTGATGCAGTTCCATAGTCAATGCCTATCGTGGACGTAGGAAAGAAGTATTTCAACCGCCGCCCGTGCGCGAGGCATGTTACTAATGTGAATAGCACCTGCCGGGTGTTGTTCGCGCGTGTAACCAAAATCCAAAGAACCTATGAACCGGAATATGCTGATCCGACGATGGACGCCCGGCGCGTTGATCGCGCTGGCCTGCGTTGTAGCTCCTGTACCTGACTCCTCCGCCGCGGACGAAGAGTTTGCCGCGCTGGTGAAACGGCTCGCCGCCGAAAAACCCCAGTTTGCCGAGCGCCAGCGCAACTTGCTGGCGGAGCGCTACGACCTTTCCGACCGGCCGGCCGCCGGTGTGACCATGTCGCGCGGCAAGCCGGCGCAGGCCGGCGTGCGCGTGAAGCTGCCTGAAGGCATGAGTTGGGACCAACTCGCTGCCTTGACGCCCGAGGAGGTCAAAAGCCGGAACCTTTGGCCCGCCGGCTTTTACCCTTTGCCGCATCCGCACCACGAGGCGGGCGGGATGGTGTTCCCGAAATTGCTTATCGACGAAACGAAACGCCAGACGGGCCGCGACCTGACCCGGTTCGACTTGGACTTCGACCTGCCGGATCATCTGTTGCCGGAGTTTCCGGCGCCGATTTATCTGACCACCCGGCCGGACCTGGGCGACGTGTCTCAAGGCCAGTTGGTGACGCTGGCCAACTACTACGAGCTGTTCAAAGACGTTCTCAATCCCAAGCAACTTGAAGGCTTGCGCCTGCTCGTAACGCCGTTCCCGCAACAACAGTTCAACGCCACCGACGACCGCCGCAGCCTCCGGGCGCACGAAGGCGTCGCCTGTTTCGACTGCCATGCCAACGGCCACACCGTCGCCGCCACCCACACCGTCGGCGACATCCGGCCCAACGAGCACCGGCACCGCATCGACACGCCCACGTTGCGCGGCGTGAACGTCCAGCGCCTGTTCGGTTCGCAGCGCGCGTTGAAGACGGTCGAGGACTTCACCGAGTTCGAGCAGCGCGCCGCGTACTTCGACGGTGACATCACCTTGGCGGCGAAGAAGGGCGTCAACCCCCTCGAGCGTGGCAGTCAAGTGCATTTCATGGCGGAGTTCGAAGAGTTGCTCGACTTCCCGCCGGCCCCCAAGCTCAACGTGCTGGGCAGGCTTGATCCAAGCCAGGCCAGCGAGGCCGAGCTTCGCGGCCAGGAACTGTTCTTTGGCAAGGCCCAGTGCGCCGTCTGCCACACGCCGCCGTACTACACGGACAACCTCATGCACAACCTGCGCGCCGAACGCTTCTTCAACGAGAAGCTGATCAACGGCCGCAAAGCCAGCGCCGATGGCCCGATCAAGACCTTCCCGCTGCGGGGCATCAAGGACTCGCCTCCCTACTTGCACGACGACCGTTTGCTCACCCTCGAGGACACCGTCGAGTTCTTCAACCTGGTGCTGCAAACACGGCTGAACAGCGCCGAGAAAACCGACTTGGTTGCCTTCCTGCGCGCGCTCTAAACCTTGAGTCCATCCGGCGTGAGAACGTTGGGCAGCCAGAGACTTTTCAGCAAGGCAACTGACGCTCAAACGTTCTCACGGCCTGTTCTAACCCGAGGCAACTCGATTCCGCGAATCAGCGACCCCCGGCAAAACCGGGGGTCGCTGACGGACGCGTTGAACGCGATTGCTCGCTTTGGAACGAATTACGCCCGGCGTGGCAAAGAGAGCGGCCGGTCATTCAAAATCCCGGCGCGTTTGGTGGGGCTGGTGTGCGCCGGGCAGCAACCGCCCGTGCCACACGCAACGCCACCGTTGCGCCGGCCACGCAGCCAGCGCCACACGAGATAGCCCAGCGCAACGCTCACCGCGGCGATTACAAGCAAGGAGTCCAGCCAGGCAGGCATGGGAGTGACGGGAGGGGGTTCCTGGCTCACGTGAAACCCAGCAGACGCCCGCCCTGAAACACCAAGAACGCGCCCAGCCAGGCCAACAGGGTCATGTAACCGAGTTGAAACAGCGGCCAGCGCCACGAATTGGTTTCGCGGCGCACAACCGCCACCGTGCTGAGGCATTGCATGGCCAGCACGTAAAACACCATCAGGCTCAGACAGACCAGCGGTGTGTAGGTGCCGGAGCCGTCCGCCCGCTTCTCGCCCAGCATCGCGTCGCGCAGGGCGGGCGTGTCTTCCTCGCCGTTCTCAATGGAGTAGATGACGGACATGGTTCCCACGAAGACCTCGCGCGCGGCAAAGGAGCTGATGATGCCGATGCCGATCTTCCAGTCGTAGCCTAGCGGGGCGATGACCGGTTCGAGGACGTGGCCGAGGCGTCCCGCGACGCTGTGAGCGAGGGCTTGAGCCGGCGTGGCTTTCGGATCGGCGGGCTGTGGATACGTGGATAGCGCCCAAATGATGACCGAGATGGCCAGGATCACCGTGCCGGCCTGGCGGAGGAACAGGCTGACCCGTTCCCACATGCGAACCAGCGTGACCCGCAGCGAAGGCCGGCGGTACGGCGGCATTTCCAGAAGCAGCAGCGAGCGCTCGCCCTTGAATAACGTCTTGCGGAACAGCCATGCCATGCCGAACGCCGCCGTCAGGCCAAGGGCGTAGAGTCCGAGCATCAGCCCGGCCTTGTGCCACGCGCTGAAGGTCGCCGGCAACATCACGGCGATCATCAGCGAATACACCGGCAGCCGCGCGGAGCAGCTCACTAGCGGCGCCACGAGGATCGTGACGAGGCGGTCCTTCGGATTGTCGATGGTGCGTGCGCCCATGATGCCGGGAATCGCGCAGGCGAACGAACTCAGCATCGGCACGAATGACTTGCCGTGCAGCCCCACCCGGCTCATCACGCGGTCCATGATGAACGCCGCGCGGGCCAGGTAGCCGGTGTCTTCCAGCAAGCCGATGAAGAAAAAGAGAATGAGTATCTGCGGCAGAAAAATCACCACCCCACCCACGCCGGCCACGACGCCGCTGGTCAGCAGCTCGCGGAAATCGCCCGCCGGCATCGCGCTTTCGATCCAGCCGTTCAGCGCGTCCTGTGCCGACTCGATCCATCCCATTGGCACTTCGGCTACGCGGAAGATGGTGAAGAACACCGCCGCCATCACGGCGAGGAAGACCAGCCAGCCCCAGACCTTGTGCGTAAAAATACCGTCGAGGCGCTCGCTCAGCGTGGCTTCCGCGCCGCCCCGCGCGCGCACTGTGTGTTCGATGATCGTTTCCACCCAGGCGTACCGCGCGTGGACGGTCGCCGAAATCGCGTCCAGGCCGGTGGCGGCGATCGCAGCGCGGGCTCGGGTCAGCGCAGGCTGCACCGCGGCGGACGCAGCTTCGGCCTGCGCCTTCGTGCCGGTGACGAACAGAATGGCTTCCGCTTGAGGGAACCTGGGCGGCTGGTTACTCACGCGAACCAACGCATCCTCCACCAGCCGCACGCCTTCCTCAATCGCCGGCGGCAGCGTGGCCCGATGCGGGGCAGGGCCGTCTAGCTGGCGCGTGATGGCCTGGCGTAGTTCCACCAAACCCTTTCCTTGAGCTGCCACCACGGGCACGACCGGGCAGCCGAGCCGGCGAGACAGCTCTGGCAGGTTGATCACCCAGCCATCGCGCTCGGCGAGGTCAATCATCACCAGCGCCACCACGAGCGGCAGGCCGAGTTCGGCCAGTTGCGTGACGAGGTAGAGGTTTCGCTCCAGGTTCGTGGCGTCCACGACACAGAGGATGACATCGGGCGCCGGCGTATCAGCGCGCCGGCCCAACAGGACATCGCGTGCCAGCGCTTCGTCCGGCGAGCGCGTCTGCAACGAATACATGCCGGGCAGGTCGAGCAGTTCGAACGCTTCGCCGTGCGAGCCATAGAAACGACCGATCTTCTTTTCCACCGTCACGCCCGGATAGTTGCCGACTTTCTGACGCAGGCCGGTGAGGGCGTTGAAGAGCGTGCTCTTGCCGCTGTTGGGATTGCCGGCGATGGCGACGGTGCCGGCTCTCGATTCGACTCGTGATGCGGAGGCTTTCCGTCCGTCGGCGACGCCGCCGGGGATGGCAGGCGAGTTGGTCATGGAGATGTGGCGAAGAGGTCGAATGAATCAATCAGCGATTACGACGAGCACGCCTTCCGCTTCGGACGCCCGGAGCGAGAGGAAGTAGCCGCGCACCTGGACTTCCATCGGGTCACCGAGCGGCGCGTAGCGTATCACGCGACACCCGATGCCTTCGGTGAGGCCCATTTCCAGAAGGCGGAGCCGCACGCCTTCCGGCAGCGAGAAGCCTTTGATCTTGAGGCGCTGGCCAACCGGCTGGCCCGCGAGTGTGATGGGGGCGCTGGTTGCAGTCATGGTCTGGCGAAGCTGGACATTGAGGTTTCAGAAATCGATCGCGGCGCTCAGCCCCAGCACCGTCGCGGTTTCGCGGGAGCCGGAACCAGGATTCACGGCGGGGTTGAACAGGAATTGCACGTCCGCCTGGAGCGCCATCCAGCGAGTGACTTGCGCTTTGTAAGTTAGTTCCAGCGTCGTTTCGCTGCTGGCCACGCCATCCGGGCCGGTGCTGCGCAGGAAGTCGTCACCAAAGTGAGTGTAGGAAACCGCTGCCCCAGCCACGTCGTCGGGCCGGCACGCGAGTGGGGCAAACCAGTTCAGTCCCGCGTCCGCATAGAGGGGCACCATGCTCCGATCATGCTCAGGCGTGATGCCCAGGCGCACAAACAGGCCTAGCTGGGTCTTGCCTGCGCGGTCGGCCAGCAACGCCAAGTCGTGAACGAGATAAAAATTGGGCACGGTTTGCCGCGTGGTTGGCGGCTCGCCGGACATGCTCCCGCTAAAATCATCCAGCGGTCCCGTGTGATAGTTGAGGCCCAAGCGCACCGTTGCCGGGTGCCGGGCCATCCGGCAGCGGTAGCCACCTTCCCAGAACAAACCCAGTTCGACGGGCGATTGACTGGCCCAGCCAAAACCGTGGTTGTCCCTTTCATCGAACCCGACTCTGCCGTCGTAAAGCCCGACCTGCGTGTAGAACGGCTCGCCTGGCCGCACCCGGAGAAATACCCCGGGCGCTGCCACCGAGAAGATGGGAAACGCCGGTGGACTGCCGCAGGAGGTCGCCAGGGGTGTGCCCACCTGCGAGGGCATGGCCCCGAAGACGGAGTTGAGGAACAAGCCGGCGTAGTCCGATCCCATGAAGTCGTCGTCCACGGCAATCTGGCCGAGCTTCAGCACCACCGCTTCGTCGTGCCAAGCGTGGCGGTAGTGCAGGTTAAACGCACGCCAGTGATCGCCAGCCATGACGCTGCTGACCGGATTAAACCCGCCGGTATAATCGTCGAAGCACACGTCGTTGCGCAAATTCTGCACCCAATGCGCCTGGACCATGAAGTTGCCGCCCTCCCACCAGCCGAGTTTGGCCGTGTCCAACTCGACGCCGAAATCCAGCAGGCTGTTCCACCATCCACGTCGTTGGAGACCGCCCGCCACGTTGCCCCACCCTTCCGTGGTCCAGATTGCGAACGGCGCGACACCAGAATCCTGGAGACTTGCGCGCGCGTTCCACGAGCTGGTGAGCGCGTCGGTCCCGGAGTCGGCGAGGACTTTCTCCGTCAATGCCCCATTCAACCCGTGTACCACGGCGAACGCGAGGCATCGGATCGTTCCCGATACCCGCATCCGACCGGCGGCTGACGTGTTTGTCATGGCGGGCGCATCTTGGGCCAATCGTTCGGAGCTCGCTCCCGGTAGATTGCGAAAAATTGTCGGCGTTTTGCTGTTGCGCCAATTCAGCGGTGTGCCAGGCAGCGGTCCGACTGCAACTGTCGGGCGGTTTCTCGACGGAGGGCGCCGCGGATTCAATGCGCTTCCAGCGAGTCTTCCCCAACAAAGCGCGTGAATAACCAGTTCAGGATCCCTGCGCTGTCGAAAAGTGGGCTTCGCCCGTTGCGCCGGTGCGGTGGAAGTTATGTCAAGCTCGAGCGCAATCGCGCCCGTAACGGACCGATTTTGCCACCGGCAAGCCGGGCTCGGCGGAGCCGTGCGCCACGGGGACGGCGTGCCAGCGTCGCACCTTGCGCGCGACGATCTGCGCCATACAGTGCGCTTGCGTCCCGCGGCCTCGCCGGTCGCGGGCGGAAACCATGAACGAGCGTCGCTTTTGCTATTTCGATCACAACGCCACCACCTCGGTCGCCCCCGAAGTCGTGGAAACCATGCTGCCCTTCTTCCGCGAGCATTGGGGCAATCCCTCGAGCGCCTACGCCTTCGGCCGCGAGGCGGCCCGCCACCTCGACGAGGCGCGGGCCCGGGTGGCGGCGCTGATCGGCGCGGAACCGCGGGAGGTTTTGTTCACCAGTTGCGGCACCGAGAGCAACAACACGGCTTGGAACAGCGCGTTGATGACCCAGCCGGGCAAGCGCCACGTCGTGACGACCGCCGTGGAGCATTCCGCGAATCTCAAGTTCGCCGAGGCGCTGCAACGCCGGGGCTGCGAAGTGACCGCGTTGCCGGTGGACCCCGACGGCGCACTCGACCTGCATCGACTCGAACAAGCGCTCCGGCCCGACACCGCGCTGGTGTCGGCGATGTGGGCCAACAACGAAACCGGCGTGCTATTTCCGATCGCCGAGGTGGCCGCGATTTGCCGCAGCAAAGGCGTGCTTTGCCACACCGACGCCGTGCAGGCCGCCGGCAAGGTGCCCATCGATGTCCGGGAGGCGCGCGTGGATTTTCTCTCGCTCAGCGGGCACAAGCTGCATGCCCCGAAAGGCGTCGGGGTGTTGTACGTGCGGCACCGCACGCGGTTTGCGCCATACCTGGTCGGCGGCCAACAGGAGCGCGGACGCCGCGGGGGCACCGAGAACGTGCCTTACATCGTGGGCTTTGGCCGGGCGGCGGAGCTGGCGCTGGCGCGTTTCGATGAAGAGAACCGGCGGGTGCGTAAGCTGCGCGACCGGCTGGAAGCCGGCATTCTGAAGACGATTCGTGGCACCACCCGCAACGGCGCGCCGGAACCGCGACTGCCCAATACCGCGAACCTGGCGTTCCCCGGAGTCGAGGCGGAGGCCATGCTGATGCTGCTCGACCAGGCGGGCATCTGCGCTTCGGGTGGCTCGGCCTGCACCACCGGCTCGCTGGAACCTTCGCACGTGCTGACGGCGATGGGCCTCAGCGCGGCGCGGGCGCGCGGCAGCCTCCGCTTCAGTCTTGGTCGGGACACGCGCGAAGCGGACGTGGATTACCTGCTGGCCACGCTGCCCGGCGTGGTGGCGAAACTGCAAGCCATCGCCCCTGCCAGCGCAGTGCGACCGACACCGGCGGAGGCAGCGGCCGAAACAACGTAATCGGCCGGTGGCTTACACTGAGTTACGATCAAAAGGATACGCACGCGCCCTCACCCGCCCTTCGGGCACCCTCTCCCCTGTGGGGGAGAGGGTTGGGGTGAGGGGGTGTTTCGTAACCATTCGAATGCACTTTGGTATTAGAAGGTGAATTGCACCTCTGCGCGCAAGAAGCTCTGCACGTCCCGCTGGCTGTAATAGTCCCCCTGCCAGACCCACTCGCCCCAGAGATGGGCGTTGATCTGTTTGCTGAACTGGTGCTTGAGAACCAACTGCAGGTAGTGCCCGCGGAAGTTGCCGCCGTCGGTAAACCGCGAGGCATTGAGAGTGCGCGTGGCATCGGACTGAGGGGCAAAGAGCGCGTTGTAATAGGCGCCCAGCGTCATGTCCTTCATCGGATGGAGCGTCCACCCCGCGCCGACGCGTTCGATGTTATTTAACTGGGCCACCTTGCCGCCGGTTTCCTGAACATAGGAGTAGATGTACAATTCGCTCCAGCGCGGCCAACGGCCCCAGAGGATGTCGAACATCTCGTCCTTGCCCGCCGTGCCTCCGTCGTCGCCAGAGAGATACTCGAAGACCAGGTGCGCCTGGTTGTTAAGTGGATCGCGGAGCAGATAACTCAGCCGCCCGTTGGCGCCGAAGGCATCCAGGTCGCGCATCTGCGTGGCAAAGACGGGATATTTCACGGTGGGGTCCTGTTTGCGCCCAAACTGGTATGCGCCCTCGAGCGAGTAACTCCAATGCATGGCCGGCGTGCCGGTGAGCTTGCCCCCCACCGTGTAGATATCCGCGTCGTCGCCATTGGCGAGCTCGCGCTCGTCGTGTTTGTAGATGAAGTAGCCGTCGAGCTGAGTGTTCTTGATGGATTTGTTCGAGGCGTAAAAGATGCCACCCTGTTCGTCTTGCTCGGTGACGGCGACGTGCTGGTTGTTGATGGTTGGCATCCATTCGTCGGCATAGGCATCCTGCCAGATGCCGATGAAGTCCAGCCTGGTCTTGGCGTCTTTGAGGTCGTAAGTCACCCGCGCGCTGTCGAGATAGTAAGTCCAAGAACCGTCCAGCGGCGTGCCGTCGGCCACGAGCCACCAGTTCCAATAGTCGCCCAGCACGATGTCCTGCCGGCCGGCGACAATGGTGAGCGGTTGCTCGAAGACGTTGCCCCATTTGACGTTCAGGTTATCGGCGATGCCGTACCGCCACTCCATGCCGGTCTGGTTCTTGTAAGAGCCAACGAAGGCGGGCGTGAGGCCGCGCTCGTCCATGCGTTGACGGAACAAGGCCACGCGGTCGTACGCGCGTTGAACCATCGCCTGGAGCCGGCGCCACTGGAGTTCCCGCAATTGCGGCAGCGGCAGGAAATCGACCGCGCTCGCCGGATGGAACCGGCCGTTGGAATTCGCTGTCGGATTCATGGCAAAACTCAGGCTGGCAGCGGCGCTCCGCTTCCCAAGGCAAAGGCCTTCAGGTTCGGGGCCAGCAAGGCGGGCGCGAAACTGGCCGCCAGGGCGGCGCGCCAGCATTCCGCGGGCACCTGGCTGAGGTGCCGGCTCAGCAGCCCCATCATGGCGACGTTGAAACTCCGTTTGTTTTCGAGCTGGCTGGCGTCGATCATGGACGGCTCCAGCAGCACGCCGCCGGGCCGGAGATAGCCGCGGTTGTTTTCAAGTTGGTCTGGCGCGAGCACGACGAGGTAATCCGCCTCGCCAAACGGCACCATCGGGCTGAACACCTTTTCGCCGAAGCGCACGTCGCTGTTGACCGAGCCGCCGCGCTGGCTCATGCCGTGGACTTCGGCTTTTTTGACATCGAACCCGGCACGGAAGACCGCATCGGCCAGAATGTCCGACGCCTTCAACACGCCCTGGCCGCCCAGGCCCGCCACTACGACACTGGTAACGCTGTTTCGCATGTACACTCGCTCTCCGCCTCCGCCTCCGCCGGTTGCTGGCGTTCGTATTCCTTGAGTTGCTTGGCGATCAAAATGCAGGGGCGGCGGACGACGATCGCCGCCAGCTCGCCGCTGTTCAGACAGTCCTTCAACACCCGCGCGAATTCGTCCGATCCCAGCCGCGGTTCCACCACGTGCACGCGCCGGATGCCCAGGCTGCGGGCCAATTCCTCGAACCGCACCCGCCCGGTGGCCTTGTGTTCCAGCGTCCGGCCGGTGCCGGGATGTTCCTGGTGACCGGTCATCGCGGTGGTGGAGTTGTCGAGGAGGATCAGCACGTGGCCGTTCGGTGGTGGGTTATAGACCATTTCCACGAGGCCGCTGATGCCGCTGTGCACGAACGTGCTGTCGCCGATGATGCTCACCACGCGCTTCGCCTGGTCGGGCGGCAGGACGTGGCGCAATCCCAGTCCCACGCCGAGGCTGGCCCCCATGCAAACGCACGTGTCCATCGCCTCGAACGGCGCCAGCGCTCCCAGCGTGTAACAGCCGATGTCGCCCGCCACGATCGCCTGCATTTCGTGCAGCGTGCCGAAGACCTGCCGATACGAGCACGCGTCACAGAGTTGCGGCGGCCTGCCCGGCGGCTTGGCCGGCTCGGGCGAAGTGTCGCCCGCCAGGATGCGCCGCACGCGCGCCACGTCGAATTCGCCGTGCCGGTACATCTCCGCCTTGCCTTCGACTGCGATGCCGGCGGCGCGGATCGCCTCCACGAGGTACGGATCGCCTTCTTCGAGCACGAAACAGCGTTCCACGAACCCGGCAAAGGACCGGATCAACTCCAGCGGCAACGGGTGGGTCAGGCCAAGTTTGAGCACGCTGGCTTCGGGCGCGGCGTCGCGGGCATGGGCATAAGCCACGCCCGACGCGATGATACCCAACTGTCGGCCCGCCTCGAACACGGTGTTGAGTGGGCCGGCTTCGTTCCAGGCCGCGATCTCCGCGAGTTTCTGGCGCAGACGCCGATGCGCCGCGCGCGCATAGGCGGGGATCATCACCCGGCCGCGCACGTCGCGTACGAACGACGGCGGTTTCAAGCCTTCCACCGGCGCGCCCGGTCGCACCACGCTCCGGCTGTGGCAAACGCGCGTCGTCACGCGGAACAAAACCGGAATCTGCCATTTCTCCGAGATTTCGACCGCTTGCAGGAAAAAGTCGTAAGCCTCCTGCGAGTCGCTCGGTTCGACCATCGGCACGCCGGCGGCGACCGCATAACGGCGGTTGTCCTGTTCGTTCTGGCTGGAGGCCATGCCGGGGTCGTCCGCTGAAATCACGATCAACGCGCCGGTTACGCCCGTGTAGGCCACGGTGAAAAACGGATCGGACGCCACGTTCAGGCCGACGTGTTTCATCGTGGCCAACGCTCGCGCCCCGCCATACGCCGCGCCGATGCACACCTCCAAGGCGACCTTTTCGTTCGGCGACCACTGGGCGTGACCGCCCAGGCGCGAGAAGTTTTCCAGGATTTCCGTGGACGGCGTTCCCGGATAACCCGCGCCGAGCGCCACCCCGGCATGTTTCGCCGCCAGGGCGATCGCTTCGTTGCCGCTGAGCAACCG
>JAKCAB010000712.1 GCA_021839785.1 bacterium
GGCCGCTGCCGGCGCGCGTGTACAAGCCGCCGTGGGAGGTGGCCAGCGCACTGAGCAGCGCGCCATCGAGGCTGGATTCCGTGCCAAAGCCGATGGCGTGAAGCGTAATGCCTGCCAGGGAAGGCTCGACCGCGGCCACCATGGGCGGCGTGTTTTGGAGACCGTCGGTCAGCAGCAGGATGGCCCGCGGGTTGGCCCCCGGAACGGGAAATTGCGCCTGCGCGGCAGCGAGTCCGCCACCGATGGTCGTCATGCCGCCGGGCGTGAGGCCGCCCACGATGCCGGTCGAGAAGGGAGGCGGCCCGATCAATGTCCGCTTCGTGCCGCCGGGGCCGTCCGTCACGCCGGCGATGGCGAAGTCCACCGGCGAACTCGCGGTGGTGCTGAAGGAAACCAGGCCCGCGCGATTCCCCGTGCCGGCGCGCACCAACTGGACGAACAGGGAAACCGCATCCCGCGCTGCGTCGATCTTCCGGCGCCCGGTGCCCTCGTCCATCGACATGCTGCCCGAGCGGTCGAAAACGATCATCGCGTCACGCGTCACCGCCGGGGGCGGCACCGGCACCAAGTCCGCCAGGATGTTTTTGGTGGGGCAATAAGCCAGCGCCCCGCCCGAGCACGGCGCGCCGCGCGACAACACCCCAACGATGCGGCCCGCGGCGTCGAACAACCCGGAGCCGGAGCTGCCGCCCGACACGTGGAAATTGTTCGGCACGGTGATCCCGCCCGAGCCGCTTCCCGTCACGGTGGAAAAGCCCTGGCTGTGA
Organism: bacterium; assembly: GCA_021839785.1. The sequence continues at coordinate 768 of JAKCAB010000712.1, forward strand.
GGAAGGGAGAGTTTTTTGACCGCGCCGTTGGGATGGTGGACGCCGAACACCTGCTCGCCGACCGCGGGAAAGTCATGCCGCATTTGGATCGCCGGAATTCCCGCCGGGGACCCCGCGAGCTGGAGCAGACTGTAGTCCAGCGACGCGCCGGTGTTCTTGTGACCGAGGACCGCTTTGACTTTGTAGAAACGCGGGTTGTAGCCGGCGGGTCGGCTCCCATCGCATTCGGTTTGATAGTCGAAAATGACGGAACTGTTCAGGGCTTCTTCGGGCGAGTGGCAATGTCCGGCGGTGAGGACCTTATCGGCATCGACAAGCGTCACCGAGCACGTGGAGAGAATGGAGCCTTCCACCGAGACGATCATGCCCACGCTGCGCCTCACCCACGCGCGCACGTCGGTGGCGGGCGTGGCGCAGCCGGCAGGTTCCCAATTCGGCGGGTCCGTGCAGTACCAGAAAGGATCGTAGGTCGGCTCCACGTAGGCCGGCGGCTGATAGAACGGATCGCAGTTGGAGAAGCTGGGATGCCCAGTCTGGCCCGCGTGCCGCTCGCCCCGCCCGTACCGGTCGAGTTGCACGCTGCCGGTGGGCGGACCCGCTGGGACGTAGGTGATGGGCACACCCGCGGGAAAGGCATAGACGTTGATCGGACGGGTCCAGAAGGCCGGTCCATCCGCGGCCGTGAACGTGTCCACGTCGTAGCCCAGGTTGACCTGCAACTGGTCGCCGGGAAGGAGGTTGAGGTTCTGAAAATGCAGGATCAGCAACTTCGTTCCGCCCGGCGCCGGCGGCGGGTTGAACAACGTGGCGCCGGGACCGATGGTCAGCGGCGCACCGAGAATCTGAACGGTTCCAGTAATGTGTGACATGGCGGTTCTGGGTTTGACTGCCCGTTGATGGGGGTTACACGCGCCGGCCGGCGATCTGCTCCACCTCGATGGAGACGCCACCCGCCTTCAGGCCGCTGGCGGTGTACACGGCCGTCACCGCGACCTCGGCGCTGGCCGTGATTTCAAGCAGGCCGATGATGAGCGGCATCGGGGACGGCGGCGGCCCGCCGAACAGCAGTTCCGCAATGCGGCAGCAATCGTCCAGGGTGGCCGTCTGGAGCGGCAACACGATCTTGTCCTCGGCGCGCGCGGCGGCGATGCGGGGTTCGCGTCCGGCCGCGGCGCCGGCGAGAACGACCGGGATGAACCGCTTTTGGATCCGGACTTCCTTGAGGGAATAGTTGTGGATGTTGATCTCGGTCGCGTACCAGCCCGGCGCGACGGGCGCGCACTGGCACTCGCAGGCGGGCTGGACGCCACAGATGAATTTCGCCGAATAGACGAAACCCGGGCAGGGCGGGACGGTGATCTGCACCTTCTTGGCCGCCACCACGGCGCCATCGGCGACGACATCGAGCGTGCCGCTGACGACCTGGGCCTCCGGCTTGCACGGCGGGCCGGTGAAACGGACCCGGAACGTGAGCACGTGTTCCCGATCGCCAGCCAGCGGACCGTAACCGGCCGCGGGGGTGATGGAGGTCACGAACGGGGCAATGGACGCCGACGGCACGAGTTTCAGGTTCTGGATGGCGCCCACCGCGCCTTGCACGAGGTTGATGATCGTGTTGACGATGTTGCCGGCGTTGATCCCGGTAACGAACTGGCCACCCGTCTGCGTGGCAATGCGGGTGCCTTGCCCGGCCAGGCCGCCCGGCGCACCGCAGGCGCCCGTATAACCTCCGGCATTAATCGTAGGATCGTCGTCCAGACCGGGAGTGGCCGTTGAAATGGCGAGCACCGAAATGCCCTCCGCCACCAGCTTGGCCGTGGCGCTCGCTTCCGTGATGGCAGCGGCGGCGCCCGACGCCGCCGGGCAGATGGGGTCATGGCCGGGAGCGTCGCCGAACCACACGATCAGGCGCTTGCTGCCGGCGCGCCAGCCGATGGTTCCACCCGGTGGCACCGCCAGGCTGTCGAACGCGAAGAGCGCGGCTTCCGGCGTGTCGCCGCCACCGATCGCCGACCAGCCGTTGATGGCCGCGGTAACGGTGGCCGCCACGTTGGTCGGACTCACCTGGTGTTGGAAAGCGAAGGCGTCGCCGGACAAAAAGTCCTTGTAGTTCCCGACGCCGAACGCCATGTCCACGCCCAGACCGCTGAGGGCCAGCAGCACGTTGTTCGCCCCGGCCTGCACGGCGTTGAGAATGCTCCCCATCGAACCGGTGGTGTCGGCCAAAAAATAGACGTCCACCTTGGCTGGTCCGGCGCTCTTTGGAACCGTCACCGTGATGGTTTCGTCCAGCGTCTCGCCGGGGTTCAACGTCAAGACGTTGGTGTCGGGCTGAATGGTGATGGGCGCGGACGCCAGAGCCGTCCCCGGTGGGATCCCAGCCGGGGTGAGCACGGTCCGGTCAAACAGGTGCAGCAACGAATGCGCGTTGCGCAACGGTTCGCCACGATCGTCCAGCACCACCGTGCAGGCGGGGCCGTTGGCGTTCGCCGCGCCGACGATCCGGAAGCGGTGGATCGGCTTTCCCGAGGTCGGATGGGTGGCGTCGCTCCGATCCACCACCAGCGCGTTCTGGATCCGGTACAGCTTGGCCGCCAGCGCGGTGGCCTTCTCAAGGAGTGATTTCGTGGGCATGGGGTTCCTCCGACCATTCGCTGGACCGGAACGCGTCTTCCGACGCATCGCGGCCCGGCGAAACTTGTTTTGTTGGCCGGCGCATTTTTTCGCAGTTGAGTTTCATTGCTGGCGGGCTCCGCGCCCACCGCGGTCCGACACATCCGCTGGACAAGCCAATCTCGGCTACTTCCACCCACCGCGACCGCCAACGCACCCTGCGGGTGCCGGCAAGGCGCGCAGTCCATCCAGGGGAAATGGCGGCTGCGTGCTGTTTGATCGTCGGCACTGTAGTCCTCCGGGAGTGGATTGCAAGTTTACTTTATGTATTTGATGTGTGTTGTTTATTCTTCTCCCGGTATTCGGGGAATCCGCCGGCGCGTGGCACAGAGCATAGTGGGCCGAAGACCCGCCGGAATTCTGTCACAATTGCGACGTTTTTTGTGCCATGCGGGCGAGCCTCGCGCGGCGGGAGCAGAGTCGCTGCCGCCACGTCCGGAACCCGCGGCGGGTCGCGAACGACACCGCTACGTTCACCTTGGCTCAGGATTCGGCTGCGCAAGGCGAGAGGCCGCACCCGGCTAGGTCCGGCAGAAAAGGCAGTTTGGCGGAAATCCGCCCAAGGCGAATGGCCTGCTCACTCGCGTGCCCGCCAGCGATGAAGTCGCCAGGGCCAACCAAGGAGGCGCGGTCTTCCCCCCGCGCCTCCCGATTCTGGCGGTATTTGCGGCGCCTCCGTCGGCCGCGGCGACAGCGTACACCCTGCAACTGTCTCTCGCAAAGCAGCCGCCGGTGACAGCCCGGTTACTTTGGAGGCGTCGGATGCGCACGGAAACTCACCGAGCGAAGGCAGCCGCGGTGGCCGCCGAGTTCGGTTCTCGCACGGCCACTGCTATCGGGCGGTGGGCGTGGTTCCCTGGCTGGAGGCGAGCCAGCGGCTGGCGTGACCGATCAGTTCCGAGGCGGATTTCAAATGGAGCTTGTCCTTGATGCGAGCGCGGTGCGTTTCGATCGTTTTGACGCTGCGCCCAAGCCGGGCCGCGATTTCCTGCGTGGCCAGGCCCTGGCCAAGGAGGTGAAACACTTCCACCTCCCGGTTGGTCAGACGCGCCACGACTGGCATGGTGGGCCTTGGGGGCGGGCTGAAATACGTTTGAAAGAACCGGGCCTCGGCCTTCTCGCTCACGCAATAACCGCCGCGCAGGACCGCGCGCATGGCGGTGAGCAGCCGTTCCGGGGACTCCTGTTTCATGACGTAACCCCGCGCCCCGGCCTGCAACGCGCGCTCGGCGTACACCGCTTCGTCGTGCATGGTGAAGACCAACACGGGCACCGCCGGGGCGAGGGACTTGATGTCCTTGATGAGTTCCAGGGCGAGACCGTCGGAGAGGCTGAGGTCCAGCACCACCAAGTCCGGGCAGAGGCGGGCCACGGCTTGGCGAGCTTCGCGGGTGCTGGCTGCCTCGCCGCAAACCAGCAGGTCGGCTTCCTGGTTGATGCGTTTGGCCAATCCCTCGCGCATGAGCGGGTGATCGTCCACCAGCAGCACTTTGTTTTTGCCGGACGGGACCGGCGTCGCGGGACGTGCCTTCATGGCCGGCCGTTTCTGTTGCCAGGCGAGGCGAGGGGCACGGTGTAACGCACCACCGTGCCGCGGGGCCGGGCGGAACCGATCTCGACCGGGCCTGCCGGCTGCTACGGCCTGGCGGTTGGTGGCCTCTGCGGATGGCATTCCGCCGGCGGGCGAGGGCACGGTAACGGCCAGCGACCGTGGTTTGAGAGCGAGGCGTTCGAGTTCAGGGGTTGGGTTGTCCAGCGCAGGACGCGAGTCTGTCAGTTTGGTGTTCATAGGTTGGTGGGTTAAAAAGAGAGGCTTGGTTTCAGCCGACCCAGGCCCGCTCCGGCCAAGTTCAGGTGGGCGCCCTCCAGTTCGGAGTCCGGCGGACGCAGATCCGGGTAGTTTCCTGACGACGCTGGCCAGTCTGGCAACCGGCCGGCCGGCGAGGCCGCTGCCGCGCTCGACACGGTGGATCGGCGGACGCGCTGGCAGGCACGCTCCAGCGCGGCCAGCAGGTGCACCGACAGGAAGGGCTTGGGAAGGAACTCAAATGCGAAACGAGTAGCCGCGGCGCGCGGCAGATGCCGGGATTCGGACATCAACACCACCGGCAGGTCTCCCCGGTTCTGTTTGCGCAGCCAGCCGAGCAAGTCCAGTCCCGTGCCGTCCGGCAGGCCACAGTCGGACACCACGGCATCCACGCGCGGGCCAAAGCAGAGATGGAGTCGGGCGCCCTCAAGCTCGCCCGCCGACCGCGTTTCGTAAGCGGCCTCGTGCAGCACGCGGCAAACAAGCTGGCGGATGGCCGGTTTGTCCTCGACCACGAGAATCGTGTGCCTGGCATTCATGACCTTTCAGGCGCGGTGGCTGGACTGGGCGCGGGGCATCCCGCCGCATTGACGCAACCAGTTCGCCATTGCCGCGGTGGTCCGGCATTCATGGCCCCAGGTTTCGTTCGGTTCTGACACTAACATGCTCTTAGGCTAGACACGTCACCGGCAGCCAACAATCGGCGGTCCCCTGAATCGGTTGTCGGGGCAAACCTGACCGGCTCGCGCGCGACCGAAGTGCCCGCGCTCTGAACCGGACTGCTGAACGAAAAAGGCCGGAAGCCCTCGTGGACTCCCGGCCCTGGCAGGCGGAAAATGGACGGCTAAACGGTGTACGTGCCACTGGCCACGCGGCCGCCGGTGCCGGTCCAGTTGGTGTGGAAGAACTCGCCGCGCGGTTTGTCCACGCGCTCGCAGGTGTGCGCGCCGAACGAGGGGTGCTTGCGCCGCGGACGCTCAGGCAGCGGCGAGTTCAGGGACTTCGCGCAGGACCATGAGTCTTTCCGCTGGAACAGGAAGCAAGGCGTAAGCGCGACCATCGCGTCCGGAAAACTCCACCTCAACGGCGCTGCCGTCGTACGTCATCACGACCGTGCCGACCTGGCCGCGGCGAAGCAGCAGCGGGCGACCCGTTTCAAAGTGCGTCGCCGGAATGTCCTCCAGCAGCGCCACCGAGTCATGCAGATGAATCTCGCCGTTCATGGTGTCAAACGATATAGCAGGTCGTGAGTCTTGGAAAGTCCTCTCCGTGTCGGATGATCCAGGCGCTCATCACGGTGGCCGTACCTGCGGGTGTCGTGACCGGAAAGCGCAGCAGGAAAATCTGCCCAAAACCGTTGTCGCCTCTGGCCTCGAATTGCGCTGAAACTGCCGCCGCCTGAAGCAACGCGGCCTTGAGCACATCACAGTTGCCCAGAGACAGACCGAGCGCAGAAGCGAACACGCGGGCTTTATGGCGACCGTCCCGGTGCGAGGGATTGAGCGTGTAATCCTCCAGCTTGGTGCCGAGGTCCGCTCGCTCGCCGTTGGGCAGTTTCATCCACGCGATGAAATCACACCGTTCGTCGGACTGCAATCCTGCCTGGCTGCAACCAGCGGATCAAAGAAGAGGGCCGGACAGCGCGAACCGTCCGGCCTGTGTGCTGAAAAGGTCGTGAGCGCGGCGCTCTGCCGAGACGCCGCTACGTTGGTTACACCGTGTACGTGCCACTGGCCACGCGGCCGCCGGTGCCGGTCCAGTTGGTGTGGAAGAACTCGCCGCGGGGTTTGTCCACGCGCTCGTAGGTGTGCGCGCCAAAATAGTCGCGCTGGGCCTGGAGGAGGTTCGCCGGCAGACGCTCGCTGCGGAGGCCGTCGAAGAACGCCAGCGCGGTGCTCAACGCCGGCACGGGGATGCCTTTTTTGACGGCGGCGCTGACGACTTTGCGCCAACTGCGCGCGCAGCCCTTGATCGCCTTTTTGAAGAACGGATTGAGCAGCAGATTGGCCAGGTTCGGGTTCTTGTCGAAGGCCTTCTTGATCTCGCCCAGGAACGCGCTGCGGATGATGCAGCCGCCACGCCACATGAGCGCAATGCCGCCGTAGTTGAGGTTCCAGCCGTGCTGCTGCGCCGCGGCCCGCATGAGCATGTAACCCTGCGTGTAGCTGATGATCTTGGAGGCGTAAAGCGCCCTGCGGATGTCGTTGACCCACTGCTGGCGGTCACCGGCGAACTTCGCGTTGCCCGGCTTGAACACTTTCGCGGCTTCGACGCGCTGCGGTTTCATTGCCGAAACGCAACGAGAGTAAACGGCTTCCGCGATCAGCGTGATCGGGATACCCATGTCCTGCGAGGAAATGACCGTCCACTTGCCGGTGCCCTTTTGGCCGGCGGTGTCGAGAATCTTGTCCACCAGTGGTGTGCCGTCGTCGTCTTTCTTGGCGAGGATGTCGCGGGTGATTTCGACGAGGTAGGACTGGAGTTCGGCGTTGTTCCAATCCGCGAAGGCAACGCTCATCTCGTCGGGGGTCATGCCCAGGCCGTCCTTCATGATGTGGTAGGCCTCGCAGATGAGCTGCATGTCGCCGTACTCGATGCCGTTGTGAGTCATCTTCACGTAATGGCCGGCGCCGCCTTCGCCCACCCAGTCGCAGCAGGGCGTGCCGTCGGCGACCTTCGCGGAGATGGCCTGGAAGATCGGCTTGACGTGCTCCCAGGCGGCCGGCGAACCGCCGGGCATGATGCTCGGACCGTGGCGGGCGCCTTCCTCGCCGCCCGAAACGCCGGTGCCGATGTAAAGCAGGCCCTTGCTCTCGACGTATTTCGTGCGGCGGATCGTGTCCTCGAAGAGCGAATTGCCGCCGTCGATGACGATGTCGCCGGGTTCGAGCACGCCGAGGAGTTGCTCGATGAATTCGTCCACGGCGGCGCCGGCCTTGACCATGAGCATGACGCGGCAGGGTTTCTTGAGCAGGGCGACCATTTCCGGGAGCGAGTGGGCGCCGAGAATGTTCGTGCCCTTGGCCTCGTTGGCGAGGAAGTCGTCCACCTTCGAAACGGTGCGGTTGTAGGCCACGACCGTGAAGCCGTGGTCGTTCATGTTCAAAATCAAGTTCTGGCCCATGACGGCCAGGCCAATGACGGCAATGTCAGCTTTGAGTTCCATAAAGAGTCAGCAGCAAAAACCCCGTCATCGTGCGAAAACGCCGGGCGCCTCACCAGCAGTTTCTTCGGGACAACGCGGGCGGCGATTCGCGCCAAAGAAGCCGTTGACAGTGCGCCCGCTTCGGCTACCGTGTCCGGCTCTTAGCGAGATCAAGTTATGCCGAATACCGCATCCGCCGCGCGGCGCGCCCGCAGCAGCGCCCGCCGGGCCGAACGCAACCAAAGCGTCGAATCCCGTATCAAGACGCTCGAACGAAAGTACCTGCAAGCCGTGACGGCGAAGGACAAGAACGCCGCGTCCGCGGCTTTGCGTTCCGTTTCTTCAGCCCTCGACAAGGCGGCCAAGACGAATGTCGTTCACCGCGCCACCGCCAACCGGAAGAAGTCGCGCCTGGCAGTCAAGCTGGCGGCTTTGGCGTAGTTGCCCCTTGTGGTTTTTGAAAGGGCGTCCCGGCGGACGCCCTTTTCTTTTCCGGCAACGACCGGCCCCGCAGCTCGGCGCCGCGTGCGCGGTTCCCAGGCGCGCCGCCTCACTGGCCGGCCCGCAAACGCGTCACCGCGCGCTTGACCACCCAGCCGCTTCGTTCCAAGGCGGCGCTGGCTTGGCCAGCATCCGCGCCGGTCAGCGCGCGGACAATGCGCACCGCCCGGTCGCGCAGCTTGGCGTTGGACGGCCGCACGTCCACCATCAGGTTCTCGACCACCTTGCCCAGCCGCACCATCGCCAGCGTGGTCAGGATGTTCAGCAGCAGTTTGGTGGCGGTGCCGGCCTTCAACCGCGTCGAGCCGGTCAGCACTTCCGGGCCGATCCGCGGCGCGAGCACAATGGCCGGCCGGGTGCCGCGCGGGAATTTCAAATTCGGGTTGAAGCACAGCAAAACGGTCTTCGCGCCCACGTTTCGGGCCGCCTCGAACGCGCCCCAAACGAACGGCGTGCGGCCGCTGGCCGCGATCCCGACGACGACGTCCCGCCGCGCGACGCCGCGAAATTCGAGGGCCTGCCGGCCGGCCTCGGCATCGTCCTCGGCGCCTTCGAGCGAGGACCACAAGGCGGCGTGGCCGCCGGCGATGATGCCTTGCACCATATCGGACGGCACACTGAACGTCGGCGGGCACTCGCTCGCGTCCAAAACCCCGAGCCGGCCGCTCGTGCCGGCGCCCACATAAAACAACCGCCCGCCGCGACGGAAGCTGGCGATCACCAGCCGGACCGCGCGTTCGATGTGCGCCTGTTCGGCTCGCAAAGCGCGCGGCAGTCTGGCGTCTTCGCTCAGCATGAGCCGGATGGCCTCCGCGAGCGGCATCCGGTCCAAATGGGTGGAACGCGGATTGCGCGCCTCGGTTGGCGACGGCGCGGTGGCAGCCGGCAGCGCGATGGCGGACTTGGGCGCACCGGCTGCGTCGTCTCGCGGGACCGCCAACTCCCTGGCCAGGGCGACCGCACCCCAAACGCCTTCCCGCGGCAATAAGCGGAAAACCGCCTGCGGCCAGCGCGCTTGTAACCGGTGCTTCACCGCCGCCGCGAACCGTGGCTGGTGCCGGAACGTGCCACCCGTGCCCACAAATTCCACCCGCGCGCCAGCCGCGACCAGGCGCCCCGCGCAAGCCACCGCCTGGTCCGCCAACGTGTCGGCGGCGTGCGCGACCGCACTCGCGGCGAGCCGGTCGCCGGCCTGCGCCGCGGCGAAGACTTCGACGGCCAACGCTGCCACCTCGGCCTTGCTCGCGGCGTGCAGCCAGGTGACCAAGTCGTTCGGTTCGTTGAGTTGCAGCGCGCGCAGGCAGCGTTGGCCGAGTCGCGGCCAGGCGCCGCGACGGTCGTACTCGCCGACCACCGCCCGCAACGCGCCGAGCGCGATGTCGTACCCGCTGCCCTGGTCGCCGAGCAGGTGGCCCCAGCCGCCGACTTTGGTGGTCTGTCCGGCGGCGTTGCGACCGTAACAGCACGAGCCGGTGCCGCTGATGACGATCACGCGGGCGGCCGGCGTCGGCAAAGCCGGGTCGTCCGCGGCGGCCAGCGCGGTTTCCAAATCGTTTCCGACCCAGCAAGGCGCGTCTGGCCAGGCCAAGGCGGCGGCGGCGCAGATGCGCTGTCGGTCGCTGGCTTCGCGGGCGCCGGCCATGCCGATGCCGACGGCGCTCGGGTGCGGAAAGCGCTGGGCAATTTGCCGCAAGACTGCGCGCAATTGGGTGTCGCTGAGGAGCCGCAGGTTTGCGGGGCCGGTTTCGAAGCGATCCAAGGCGCGGCCGTCGGCGTCGGCCAGCAAGGCCACGGTGCGGGTGCCGCCGGCCTCGACGCCGAGAACGGCGCGGGCCGAGCGGGGGGTGGAAGCGGTCTTCCGGGCGCGGGTGGGGCCAACCATCGCGGCTGAAAATGCGCCGCCGCCCGGCGCGCGTCAACGCCCGCGCCGCGGCAGCCTGGGTTGCGTTTGACACGCTTCCGGCCGGTTCGCAGACTGCGCCACGGCTCGCCCGCGAGCCCTTTTATGCAAGTTGTCATTCTCTGTGGCGGTCTGGGAACCCGCCTGCGCGAGGAAACCGAGTTCCGCCCCAAGCCGATGGTTCCGGTGGGCGGGCGGCCCATTTTGTGGCACATCATGAAGTTCTATGCCACGCATGGGCACAAGGATTTCATCCTGTGTCTGGGTTACAAGGGCGAGATGATCAAGGACTACTTCCGCAACTATCAGTGGAACACCAGCGACGTCACGCTGCGGCTGGGGCGCCAGCCCAAAACGACTTACCACACCAGCCATGACGAGGAGGATTGGACCGTCACCCTGCTGGACACCGGCCAGACCACGCAAACCGGCGGGCGGCTCAAACGGGCGCTGCCGTACGTCCGCGAGAACAAATTCCTCCTCACCTACGGCGACGGCCTCACCGACAGCAACATCAACGAAGCCGTCGCGTTTCACCAGCGGCACGGCAAGATCGTTACTTTGACGGCGGTCCGCCCGCCGGGGCGCTTCGGCGAACTGGCCCTGAAAGGTACGGCGGTCGTCGGCTTTCAGGAAAAACCGAGGCACCAATTCAGCTACATCAACGGCGGTTTCTTCGTCCTGAACAAACAGGTGGGGGACTACATCGCCGGCGACGACATGCCCTTCGAGTTGGACCCGCTGGTCCGACTGGCGGCGGAAGGCCAGGTGGAGGCCTTCCAGCACGACCGGTTTTGGCAATGCATGGACACGTATCGCGAGACCCAACTCTTGAACGAACTCTGGGCTTCCGGCCGCGCGCCGTGGAAGATTTGGTGAGGCGGCGGGCCGGTGGGTGCGATGGCGACGCGGCTTTGAACTTGTCGCCTGTGCGCTCGTCCGCCATTTTCCGCGTGTGTCCTTGGAAAACGCCAGGCTGGGTGTTGACACCGAACCGTTTGCCGCGAGCTATCGCGGCCGGCGGGTCTTGGTGACCGGTCATACCGGCTTCAAAGGCGCCTGGCTCGCCGAATGGTTGCTCGCGCTCGGCGCGGAGGTGACCGGACTCAGCCTCGATCCGCCGACCCAGCCGGCGCTGTTTGACCAACTCGGACTGGCCGGGCGATTGCACGACCGGCGGGTCGATTTGCGCGAGGCGAGCGCGGTCCGCGAGGTGATCGAGCAGGCGCAACCGGACTATATTTTCCACCTGGCTGCCCAAGCCATCGTGCGCGAATCCTACGCGCGGCCGGAGGACACTTTCGCCGTCAACGTCCAGGGCACCGCGAACCTGCTGGGGGCCTTGCGCGGACGCACGCAACCGTGCGCCGTGGTGTGCGTCACCAGCGACAAGTGTTACGAGAACCGGGGCTGGGTCTTCGGCTACCGCGAGAACGACCCGCTGGGCGGCCACGATCCGTACAGCGCGAGCAAGGGCGCGGCGGAAATCGTGATCGCCTCGATGCGCCGCTCGTTCTTCGCCGACGGTCCCGTGCGGGTGGCGAGCGCCCGCGCGGGCAACGTGATCGGCGGGGGCGA
>JAKCAB010000253.1 GCA_021839785.1 bacterium
CCGCAAACGCACCGTGCCACCGCTGTGCGGCAGGCGCCCCGACCAGCCGCCGACGACATTCGTGAGGCCATAGACAGCGCGCACGTCGGCCGGTTGGGCGGCGACGACGAGATAGCCATTGCCCGCGAGGAGCGTGTCGGCCGGGAAAGTGAAATCCACGTCGCCGCTCAAACGCCAGCCGCTGAGGTCTTCGAAGAATGGATTCGAGTTGTACAATTCGATGAACGCGAGGTCGCGGCCGTCGGGTCGCGGCGCGGGGTGGTACATGATTTCGGTGATCGCCACGCCGGTGCGCCGGCTCGAAGGCCCCGGCGGCTCGTAGCTGAGTTGCGCCGGGCTCGGAAAGGTCAGGCTCAGCGTGGCTTTGGCGCTGGTGGCCGTGCCGGAGGCGTTGCTGACCGCCACGTCATAACTGCCGCCGTCGAGCGCGCTCGTAAAAGGAATGAGCAGCGTGGCGTTCGTGGCGCCGGCGAGCGGACGCCCGCCGCGACGCCACCGATAAGCCAACGGCCGGCCGCCATAAACGCCCACGCTGAAGCTGGCCGGGTCTTTGAACGGCACCACCACCGACTGCGGTTGGCGGGTGATCTGGGGCGGCGCGTCCGGCGGGGCGGCCGGCTCGGCGCTGCCAGCGAGTTCGGCGCGGAAGCCAGTGGGGTTGACGCCCTCGCCGGCGTTGTTGACCACGAACTCCAGCGTGTTCGTGCCGTCCAGGAACCCGGTGCGCAGCGTGAAGTCGGGCGAGAACGCGCCGAAGTTGCCGGCAAACGTCAGGCCCGTCGGCTGGCCGTTCAGGCGCACCTCGACGCCGGCGTTGTCCGAGGACCAACGGCCGGCGATCGCCGCGGTTGCCGGATCGAAGCCGGTGAGGTCGAACGCGAGCCGGTAGGTGTAATTGCCGGGCCGGTTGCCGCCGGACTGGTCGGCCTGCGGCGCAATCCATTTCGAGTCGGGGCCGTTCGCGATCCAAGGTGGGATGGGAAAGCCTTCGCGAACCACGAACGCCTTGGGGCCGGCTGCCGCCGCGTCGGCGCTTTGAATCAGGCGCCAGTGCGGATCCATCGCGCCCGCCGCGAGCAGGGCGCCGGTGTCGTCCACGCCCGTGTTGAACAGGCCGGGGATGGCGGCGGCGCGGCCGGCACAGTGCGGCGCGGCCACGGCCATCGCGGCCAGGACAAACAGAGCGCGGAAAGACATACCGGTGGCGTTCAGGCCCGCAGGCTAAGTCGGGCCGTTTGTGGAGGCGAAACAAAACGGCCGGCGGAGACACCTCCACCGGCCGCACGGTCAACGCTGAGCGGCTATTTCTGGAGCCGGTAGAACTGCTGGCCGGTCGGCGCCGTGATCTTCACCGTCAACTGGTCACCCGCGGGCGTGGTTGCGGTGGTGACTTCAGTCCAGCTCGCGGAGCCGAGCGCCGGCGTCGCGAACAGCTTGTAGCCGGTGGCCGACGCCGGCCAGGAGATCACCACGTCCTTGCCGCTGAGTTGCACACCCAGCTTCGGCGCGGTGCTTCCGGCAAGGTTCGCGCCGAGCCGGAGGTTCTCGACCCGCAGGCCGGTGTAGCCGGCGACGGCATCGGAGTTGTTCACCGAAAACTCGAGCGTGTTCACGCCCGCCTGGAAGCCGGAGGTGATCGTGAAGGACGTCAGCGCGGCGAACTGCGTGCCGTTCAACAAGCCGGTGCTCGTGCCGTTGAGCTTGAGGTCGGTGCCCAGGTTGTCCGTGGCCCAACTCCCCAGCAGCACCGCCGTGCTCGGATCGAAGCCCGTCAGGTCGAACGTCGTTTTGTAGGTGTAATCGCCGCCGGCTGCCCCGCTGGTTTCAAAGCGGGGGCCGATCCACTTGGACTGGTCCGAATTGCGGAACCAGGTGCCGTCCGAGATCGGGAACACCGTCGAGTCCTGCACCAACGCGTCCTGGGACGCCGGGTTGTCGGTGTTCAGGGTCAGCTTGTAGTGCGGGTCAACCTCGCCATCGGCCAACACCGCACCCGTGGCATCCACGCCGGTGCCGAAGACGCCCGGCACGCGATCCAAAACCGTGACGGTGGCCACCACGCTGGTGATCGATCCGGCGAAGTTGGCGACTACCACCGTGTAATCGCCGGCGTCGGCGTGGCTGACGTTCGCAAGGGTGAGCTTGGTATCCGTCTTGCCGGCGAGGTCACTGCCATTGCGGCGCCACTGGTAAGTCAGCGGCTTCGCGCCATCCGCCAGCACGGTCAAATCCAGACCATCGCCGGTGAGCAACGTGGCGCCCGTGGGGGCGGCGACGATGCGCGGTTGGTCGCCGAGAGTGCCTTTCTTGGCGCCGCCAGAGAGTCCTTCGACCCGCAGCCCGGTGTAGCCCGCCGAGGCGTTGTTGACCTTGAACTGGAGCTTGTTCACGCCGGTCAGGAAACCCGAGTCAACCCGGAAGGACGAGAGCGTGTCGAAGTTGCCCGTGTTGTGCGCCCCAGTGCTGGCGCCGTTGAGCAGGATGTCCGCTTCGTTATCGGTGGCCCACTTGCCGGCGACGAACGCGGTGGTCGGGTCGAAGCCGGTCAGGTCCACGTCGATTTCGTAAACGTAATCGCCGCCCGCCGCGGCCGAAGTCTCGAAGCGCGGCCCGATCCAGACCGAGGCCGCCGAATTCGCGATCCACGGTCCCGCGACGATGGGAAACAGGGTCGAATCCTGGATGATCGGTTCGGTCACCGCGGGATCGTCCGGGTTGGTGACGAGCTGGTAGTGCGGATCGGGGGAGCCGTCCCAGATCAGGACGCCATCGTCGCCCACCCCGGTGTCGAAGAGCTTTGGGATGGGTTCGAGCACGGTGACCTTCGCGGCCGGACTGGTGATTTCGCCGGAGCCGTTTTTCACCCGCACCGTGTAATCGCCACCCTGGGTCACGGCGATGCCGGTGATCGAGAGCGTCGCCTCGGTGGCGCCGGCCACGTCGGCGCCGTTCAATTGCCACTGGTATTCCAGCGGCGGCGTGCCGTCCGCCACCACGGACAGCGTGACATCGTTGCCGACCAGATAGGTGCCGCCGACGGGAGCGGTCACGATCCGCGGGGCTTCGCCGGCGACTTCCACGGTGCCGATCATTTCGACGCGGATGCCGGCCGGGTTCACCGCGTCGCCGGCGTTGTTGAGGATGAAATCCAGCGTGTTCACGCCGTCCACGAAACCGTAGTCGATGGTGAAATCGGCAAAGCCGCCGAAGCCGCTGCCGTTGACGAGGCCCAGCGAGTTCCCGTTGAGGACAATGTCCACGCCCGTGTTGTCCACCGACCATTTGCCGGCGATCTTCGCCTTCGTCGGGTCGAATCCGGTCAGGTCGAACGTGGTGCGGAAGGTGTAGTTGCCGGGTTCGCTGCCGGTGCCCTGGCGGGCGCGGGGAGCGATCCAACGCGACGCCGGGCCTTCAGCGATCCACGGACCGACCGGGAAACCCGGCTCGAGCGTGAACGCGTCCGGGCCTGGATAGGCCGGGTCCGCGCTGTCGATGAGCTGGTAATGCGGATCCACGGCGCTGGCGCCGAGCAGCGCGCCCGTGTCGTCCACGCCCGTGTTGAACAGCTTGGGAATGGGCGCCGCGGAGGTGAGGTAAGCGCCGAGGCCGGCCAGCAGACTGGCCGCCAGAAATTGCCGGGGCAGGTGGTTGAGTTTCATGGTCTTCGTTTGGTTCGGTTGCCTTTCCCTTTCATGGCAGCACGACGCGACCGCGGTGCAAGGCCATCAGGAAAAGCTGGATTCGGGCGTAAGGTGAGACCACGCCCGCCTGGGTGTCAAGCCGGCGTGACCGGATCGTTTTTGGAAGGAGAAAGCTCCTCGGCCGGCCGGGCGACGAGTACATGTCGCCCAACACGCTCCGCGCCGCGCTCGAACTTCCCGCCCACGGCTGGCGCTGGCGAGATTCGCCGTAAAAACCGCCTCACTGCCCCGCGACCTTGCGCACGGTGATGTCCGCGCCACCAACGGGCCGGCCACATGGACCGCGCGGATGGAGCCGTTTTGGTTCGCCAGCTCCGCCGTGCCGATGTCGTCCGCGGCAAGCTTCGCAAAGACGGTGGCGGCCGTCACCCGGCCGCTGACTTGTGCCACGGTCACCTTGCCGTGCTGCGCGCGAATGGCAGCGGTGCCGTTCAGCGCCGCGACCTTTACCTCGCCAAAGCGGTCTTGCGCGTCGAGCGATGCCGCCTTGGGCACGCGAGCCACCAGCTTCGACTCGAAACGACCGCGCTCGTTCGCGCCGAGGTCGTTGACGAGCTTCAACCGCAATTGCCGGCCGTCGGGGTGGCTTCCAAACGGAGCTTGCCGGCCCGCTCTTCGGCGGCGGCGGTGTCCTTGCCCCAGCACATCAGCTCCCAATTCCAGCCGAAGCCATCCTCCACGCCGGTGACCGTGACCGGTCCGAATTCGTTCTGGACGGTTACCGCTTCAACGTCTGCCGGCACGGCGCCCTCGGCCGTGCGTTGCACGGAGACCCGTTCGTCCGCGCTGCCGTAACCGCCCAGGTCGCGGGTGATCGTGACGCGGAAACAGCCGGTGAGGACCACGGCCAGGAAGGCGGGGAGGAAAGGTCGGGTCTTCATGCCCGCTACCTACGCGGACAATCCAACGGAAGACAAGCCTGCAAGCCGCTCCGGTCGCTTTGCCGGCCACGCCTTGGACGCCGCCCACGCCGAATCATTTGGCCCAGGCCGGAGCAACTGAGCGCGGCTCGGTCACTTCTTGCGCTCGTAGTCGATGGTCATCATTTCGGTTTCCTTGTCGTCCGCGCCGACGATGTACATCTTGAAAGTCTCGTGGTCGGCATCGACCTTTCGGGACACCGACTTGTATTTCACGGGCTTGCCGTCCGGCCCCGGACCTTCCCCGCGCATGGTCAATTCCTTCTTGGCTGCGTCCCAGTCGCCTTCGAAGAAGAGCGGCCGCGGGCTCGTCGAATCCACCCACACGCTGACGTACTTCTTCTTCTGCGAATCGTAGCCATCCAAACCGCGTCCCTGGAATTTTTGCCCTCCAAAATCCGAGCGGAAGTCGCTCACCAGCCACAGGCCCCCGCATTCCATCCGGTACGTCATCGTGCCTTTCGACTCCTCGCCGGCGGACTTGATGGTGGCGATCCACTCGCCTTCGAGTTGCTTGAGCTTTTCGTGCTCGGGGCCGGGCGCAGGCATTTCCTGGGCGAACGCCGCCCCGCGCGCCAGCGCGACGGCGATGCAGACACCCAGCGTGTATCGGACCCAACGATTTTGTGCGGACGTGGTCATTTTAAGTCTGGTTTGAGGTTGCGGTTACTGACTGTCAGCCTGGAAAGTCGCGAGGGGGGTTCGGAAAGTCAAGTTGGCCTGCCGCACGGTCGTGGAGCCAATCCTGGTGCAGCAAATGCCGGGGGGCGGGCTGAGGCCATCCAACTCGCGGCCCGGACACCGCGCCCCGCGAAAGCAGGCGCGTCGTTCGCGGCTAGGGCGACGCCGGCCTAGCGGGGCGCGGGCTGCGCGCAAGATGCGCTTCCGTTCCCGCAGGCGTTGGGAGCTCGTGACCTTCAATTTCACGATCGGGTAGTCCGTCGGCTCAGGGGGCACGAACTACCCAGCGCTTCCCCCCGCCTCCGAAAAACCCGCGTGACTTCGCCCGGCATCAGCGCCATGATGACTTCTAAACATCACAATCAGAGCCATGCCATTGCTGCCAACCGGGAAGGAACTCTGTCGCGTCGCGCCGGTTTGCCGGCCGGACGCCGCGCCCACCGTTCGCGACCTGCCGTGCCGCCCGCGGTCGGCCGTGGCCGCGCATCGCCTCCAGGCGGCCGGCTGCAAGCTCAGGCGCCTCGCGACTGCTTTGTTGCTGACCGGGTGGTTTGGCCTCGCGCCGCGCGCGGCCGCCGCTCCGCTTGAATTCCACCACGGCGACCACATTTGCCTGATCGGCAATGCGCTGGCGGATCGGATGCAGCATTTCGGCTGGCTGGAAACCTTGGTGTACACCCGCTTTCCGAAACAGGACCTGGTGTTTCGCGACCTGGGCTTTTCCGGCGACGAACTCACGGCGCGCGCGCGCTCGCAGGATTTCGGCACTCCGGACGAATGGCTGACGCGCGAGCAGGCGGACGTGGTCCTCGCTTTTTTCGGCTACAACGAATCGTTCCAAGGCGCTGCCGGTCTGCCAAAATTCCGCAGCGACCTCGAAGCGTTTATCGACCACACGCTGGCCCAAAACTATAGCGGTCGGGGCGCAACCCGCTTGGTCTTGTTCTCGCCGATCGCGCAAGAAAAACTTGCCGATCCGAACTTCCCCGACCCGGCGGCGAACAACGCGAACCTGCGGCTTTACACCGATGCGATGGCCGAAGTGGCGAAGGCCAAGGGCGTCGTATTCGTGGACCTGTATGCGGCGTCCGCCGAGGCTTACGCGAAGTCGGCACAGCCGCTGACGATCGACGGCGTCCATCTCACCGACGCCGGTTACCGCGCGCTGGCGCCGGCGATGTTCACCGGTCTGTTCGGCGAGCCCGCCCCGGCGATGGACGGGTCGGCGTTCGAGAAACTGCGGAGTGCCATCAACGATAAGAACCGCCAATTCTTCCGGCGGTACCGCAGCGTCGATGGCTTCAACATTTACGGTGGGCGTTCGCACCTGGAATTCAATGGGGTCAAGAACCGCGACACGATGCTGCGGGAAATGGACATGCGCGACGTGATGACCGCCAACCGCGACCGCCGGGTCTGGGCGGTGGCGCAAGGCGGCGATCTGGAGGTGAAGGACGACAACCTGCCGCCGCCGGTCGAGGTGAAGAGCAACCACCCCGGCCCCAACCCGGACGGCTCGTTCACCTTCCTGAGCGGCGAGGAAGCGATCAAGCACATGAAGGTCCCGCCGGGTTGCCAGGTCAACCTGTTCGCATCTGAGGAGCAGTTTCCCGAACTCGCCAATCCCGTGCAGATGGCGTTCGACACGCGGGGTCGGCTGTGGGTGGCCGCCTGGCCGAACTACCCGGAACGCACGCCGCAGAGCAAGAAAGGCGATGCCTTGCTGGTGTTCGAGGACACCGACGGCGACGGCAAGGCCGACAAGTGCTCGGCCTTCGTGGACGATCTGAACGCGCCGACCGGGTTCCAGTTTTACAAGGACGGCGTGATTGTGGTGCAGGCGCCGGATGTGTGGTTCCTGCGCGACACCGACGGCGACGGCAAAGCGGATTGGAAAGAGCGCCTGCTCGACGGCTTGGATTCGGCGGATTCGCACCACACCGCGAACTCGCTGGTGCTCGATCCGGGCGGCGCGATTTACCTGAGCGACGGCGTATTTCATCGCACGCAAGTCGAGACGCCATGGGGGCCGCCGGTCCGCAACGAAGACGCGTGCATCTATCGCTTCGAGCCGCGCACGGGCAAGTTCGAGCGGTACATCCCGTACGGTTTCGCCAATCCGCACGGCCGCGTCTTCGATTATTGGGGCAACGACCTGGTCACCGACGCCACGGGCAACAACACCTATTTCGGCCCGGCCTTTAGCGGGCACTTGGATTATCCCGACAAGCACGGCGGCCTGCGCGAATTCTGGAACCGCCCGTCGCGTCCGTGTCCGGGCACGGGGATGCTCTCCAGCCGCCATTTCCCGGAGTCGTTCCAGGGCGAATTTCTCAACTGCAATGTCATTGGCTACCAAGGCATCTTCCGCGTGAAGGTGCGCGAAGAAGGCTCCGGGCTGTGGGGCGACACCGTCGAGCCGGGGCTGGTGCAGTCGGACGATCCGAACTTCCGCCCGACGGCCGTCGATGTGGCGCCGGACGGTTCGGTCTATTTCCTCGATTGGCAAAATCCGATCATTGGCCACATGCAGCACCATTTGCGCGATCCCAATCGCGACCACGCGCACGGCCGCATCTACCGCCTCACTTATCCGAGTCGTCCGCTGCTCCAGCCGGCGAAGATCGCCGGCGAACCGATCTCCCACCTGCTGGACTTGCTCAAGGAGCCGGAGAACAACGTGCGCACGCGGGCGAAGATCGAGTTGGGCGCGCGCGATCCGCAGGCCGTGGTCGTCGCGTTGCACGAATGGGTGCATCAGTTCGACCCGGCAAAGATCGAAGACCAGCACCCTTTGCTGGAAGCGCTGTGGGTTCAACAATGGCTGAACGCCGTCAACGAGCCGCTGCTTCGCCAAATGCTGCATTCGCCCGAGCCGCGGGCCCGCGCCGCCGCCGTGCGGGTGTTGGGCTACTGGCGCGACCGCGTGCAGGATCCGCTCGCTCTCTTGCGCGACGCGGCCAATGACCCCGCGCCGCGCGTGCGCCTCGAAGCCGTGCGCGTGCTCAGTTTCTTCCGCGGCCATGAGGCCTTGGCCATCGCGCACGAGGTTCTGAAGTACGACACCGATTACTACCTCGATTACACGTTCAACGAGACGCTGCGCCAGTTGCGCAAGACCACGCATGAACTGTATTTGCCAGAGAATCCGAAGGCGCTGGCGCGCGTGCTCGAACGGCTCTCGAATGCGGAATTGATGCAGGCACCCGGTTCGGAACCGATCTGGGCGGCGCGCGTCGAACGCAAAGGCATCGAGATCAACGCGCGCAACCAGGCGTTGACCGACTTGGCGAAACTCCACGGCAGCGATCGCATTGCCGAGACGATCGCCGCCTTGAATCGGTTCGACCGCGACGGTGCCGATTGGTCCGTGGTGAAAGACCTGGCCACGCTCCTCACCGCCATCCCAACGCAACTCACCCACGCGCGGGCGCCGCTGGCTGATTTGGCGCAGCACGCCAAGCGGGATGACGTCCGCCGCGCCGCCTACGCCGGCCTGGTCGCCACGGACGGCAAGCCGGACGGCGTCTGGACGGAGACGGCGAACGATGCGCCGGCGCGCGCTGCGTTGATCGACGCCATCGTCCTGGTCGCCGATCCAGACACGCGCGCGCTGTTCGAGCCGTTGTTGAACAAAGCCATCGCGAATTCGGCTACGCCGGCCGAAGTGCGCCGGGCTGCCCTGCGGGCATTGCCTTTGATGGGGGCCGATTTTGCGTCTCAGAACTTCGCCGTCCTCGCGACGCACCTTCGCAATGGCCGCGAATTACCCACGGTTTCGCGAGCGATCCTGCAAATGCCGCGTGAAGTCTGGGACAAAGCTGCGGCGGCTCCGGTCGCCAATGCGATCCTGCGCTGGGCGCGCAACGTGCCGGCAGCCGAGCGCACGGCGCAGGATTTTGTCGAGACGGTTCAACTGGGAATGGAGATGGCTACGCTCCTGCCGCCGGCCGATAACACGCGCGTCCGCAAGGCGCTGCTCGACCTCGGCGTGCGTGTGTTCGCCATCAAGAGCGTGCGCGAACAAATGCGATACGACACCACGCGCATCGTCGTGGAGGCTGGCAAGCCGTTCGAAATCCGGTTCGAAAACGTCGATATGATGCCGCACAACCTGACGATCGTTCAGCCGGGCGCACGCGAGGAGGTGGGCAAACAGGCCGAAGCCATGCCACCCAAGCCCGACAGCCAGGGGCGGCTTTACGTGCCCAATAACCCCAAAATCCTGGCGGCGACGCGGCTCTTGGAACCGGGCGAGCAGGCGACCTTGAAGCTGACCGCGCCGGAGGTGCCGGGCAACTACGAGTACCTCTGCACTTATCCGGAGCACTGGAAGGTGATGTTCGGCCAGCTTGTGGTAGTCAAGGACCTGGAAGCCTATCTGGCCGCCAGCGCCAGTGCGCCTTTGCCGCCGCCGCCGCTAGCCGCGCACGAACACCAGCACTGAGCGGAAGGCCCAGGCTCGCGCTGCCGGGCAACTGAGGCTCCGGCACGAATCAAACTTTTAGCTTCCGCTCCAGGATCTCCCCGCCAAGGCCGGGTTCGCCTTGCCCTTGCTAAGTCTCTTCACCCAGCCGTGGGATGCTGTTCATTTGCGATCCAGTCCGAGGTCGGGATGGCGCTTGTGGTGGCGGACGATCAAGATGCGGATCGAGCTGGGCTGGACGTCGTAGAGGAAATGGTAGGGAAAGCGTTTCAGGTTGGCCCGGCGGAAGCCGCGATCCGCAGGGTGAAATCGAAGCGGGTTTTCGGCGGCGCTGGCAATCGTAGCCTTGAGTTCCCGGTCAAAGTCTTCCGCAAGACGGGGAGAAATGTCGTGGTACTTCCGGGCTGCCTCCAAAACATCCTGCCGCACCAACGGGTGAAACTTCACTTCCATTGTGCCCGCGCGCGATCCACATCCGACCAAAACTTCTCCGCGGGCACTGGCGTCACCCGTCCCAAATCCAGTTCCTCGCGCCGCCGCGCGGCTTCTTGAACGCCTTCGTCCTTTTCGTCGCCGTAGCTGGGCGCTGGCAGCAAGTCGAGCAGCCAGGCAGCCAGTTCGGCCTGTTCCTGCTCCGGCATCGCCGCCACCGCGCTCTTGATCTCTGCGACTGACATGGGGGGAACGTATTCTTCCGGTCACTCGACCGCAAGCTTGCGCAGAGCCAGAGCCGTCAGCCTTTCAGCTTCCGCTCCAAAATCTCACCCGCCAAGGCCGGATTTGCTTTGCCTTTGCTGAGTTTCATCACCTGGCCTTTGAGGAAGTTCAGGGCGGCAGCTTTGCCGGCGCGGAAGTCGGCGGCGGGACCCGGATTGGCGGCGATGGCTTGGTCGCAGAACGCTTCGATGGCACTGGCATCGCTGACCTGGGCGAGGCCGCGCTCCTGGACGATGGCAGAAGGCGCCTTGCCGGTGTCGAACATCTCGGCAAACACCTGTTGCGCGGCGGAACTACTGATGGTCTTGGCCTCGACCAGCGCGACGAGTTCGAGAAGGGACTCAGGTTTGAATTTGAGGTCGGCCAACGCACCCTCCCCCTCACCCGTCCTTCGGACACCCTCTCCCCCAGTGGGGGAGAGGGCTGGGGTGAGGGGGTGCTCGGAGGCCACAAGCGAATCAGCCGCTTCCTTTTCGGCAGCTTCTGCCAGCTTCGCCCGCAGGTTGTTGATGACCCAGTTGGCGATCACTTTGGGATTTTTGCTCCGTTTGGCAATGCGCTCGAAGTAGTCGCCCAGCGGCACGTCGTTCTTGAACACCTCGGCGTCGCCGGCGGGCAATTGGTAGTCGCGCACGAAGCGTTGCTTGCGAGCGAGCGGGAGTTCGACCACGCGGGCGCGCACGGCGGCGAGCCATTCCTCGCTGGGTTGGAGCGGCATGAGGTCGGGGTCGGGGAAATAGCGGTAGTCGTGCGCGTGTTCCTTGGTGCGCATTTCCTCGGTAATGCCGGCCACGTCGTCCCAGCGGCGCGTGGATTGGATGAGTTGGCCGCCTTTCTTCAGAACTTCGATCTGGCGGGGGATTTCGTACTCGAGCGCTTTCCGCACGCCGGAGAAGGAGTTCATGTTTTTGATCTCGATCTTGGCGCCGAGTTCCTGCGTGCCGACGGGGCGCACGGACACGTTCACGTCGCAGCGGACCATGCCCTTCTCCATGTCGCAATCGCTCACGCCGCCGTAGATGAGGATTTCCTTGAGCGCGTTGAGATACTCGTAGGCCATGTCGGCGCTGGTGAGGTCCGGCTCGGAGACGATCTCCAGCAACGGCACGCCGGCGCGGTTGAAGTCCACGCCGCTGTGGCGCTCGAAGTGCGTGCTCTTGCCGACGTCCTCCTCCAGGTGCGCGCGGGTGACGCGGACGCGCGCGGTGCCGCCCTGGAACTCGAACTCCACGTAGCCGTGGGCCGTGCTGGGCTGATCGTATTGGGTGATCTGGTAGTTCTTGGGCATGTCCGGATAGAAATAGCTCTTCCGGTCGAACTTGGCGCGGGCGGGGAGCGTGCAGTTGAGGAGCAAGCCGGTGAGCGCGGTTAGGCGGAGCGCCTCGTCGTTGGGCACGGGCAACACGCCGGGCAGGCCGAGACAGACGGGGCAGACGTGCGTGTTCGGCGGCGCGCCGAATTCATTCGCGCACCCGCACCACAGCTTCGACTGGGTCTTGAGCTGGACGTGGGTTTCCAGCCCGATGACGGCTTCGTAGTCCATAAAGTTGCGGGGGATTCAACCACGGATTGCGCGGATGGGCACGGATTTTTCAATGGAGAAGACCGCTGAACTCAACCGCAGAGGCGCGGAGGACGCGGAGAAGGAGGTTTCCAAGGAATCGGTTCTTGGCGGTTTGCTTCGCGGTGGGGGAGCACGCACGGGAAATTCATTTGCAGCGATAAGTGATTCGAGAAGCGTGAGTTGATGGAGGGGGCTGAACTTTGCC